>NZ_JBHUMY010000001.1:632061-739014 GCF_042685365.1 Paenibacillus thailandensis
ATGTCGTCGGCCGGATTAAAGCGCGTGAACACGGTCCACAGGAACGCCGTCTGCGAATGGACGATATCGGCGTCGTCGGCCAAGATGACGAGCGGCCATGCCGTCCCGGCAGCCGACAGCTGCTCCAGCAGCCGCCCGGGCAATCCCGGATCGGCTTCATACGAAGCCCCCTTCACGACCAGACAGCCTTTGCAATACGGCTTCGCGTCCGTAATTCCTTCGAGCCGGCCTTCCTCATAGACGGAGGGCAAGCTGCGGACAGGCTCGCCGACGCCAAGCATGACGGCTTTGCTGCCGTGGTTCAGCTTGCCGCTCGTGTAATCCAGCGTATCGTGCGACGTTTCGTCGAACACGAACAAATCGGTCTCCGGCTTGAACCGCTCCAGCACCGTTTCCATCAGCACGTCGAAGCGGGACAGATCGACCGGCTGGTTGGTCAGCATCAAAAATTTCGTAAGCCGCAGCTGACCTTCCCCAAGAATGCGGAAGGCGGTGGACAACGCTTCCCGGGAATACGCCTCGCGAACGACGGCGGCCGCCAGCGCATGAACGCCCGATTCCGCATAAGCCCACAGCGACTTTACGCCCGGCATCGCCATCGGGAACGCCGGCGCAAGCAGCCGCTGCAAATATTCGCCCAAGTAATAGTCTTCCTGGCGCGGCTTCCCGACGATCGTGGCCGGATAGATCGCATCCTTCCGATGCCATACGTGGCTGACATTAAACACCGGAAAATCATGGACAAGCGAATAATAGCCGAAATGGTCGCCGAAAGGCCCTTCCGGTCTCCGCACATGCGGCTCGACCTTGCCGCTGATGACGAATTCCGCCTCAGCGGGAATGCGATGCCGCCCGTAAGGATCCTGTACGAGAGGCAGCTTGCTTCCGAGAATCAGGGAAGCCATCAGAAGCTCCGGCAAATTTTCGGGAAGCGGCGCTATGGCCGAAGCGATCAATGCCGGGGGACCGCCAAGAAAGACGGACACGGGAAGCGCTTCGTTCCGCTTCTCCGCTTCGTGGTAATGGAAGCCGCCGCCCTTATGTATTTGCCAATGCATGCCGGTTGTCGAATCGTCGAACACCTGCATTCGGTACATACCCAGATTGTGCAGCTTCGGATTATGAGGACTTTCGGTATAAACGAGCGGCAGCGTAACGAACGGCCCGCCGTCCTCCTGCCAGCTCGTAATCGCCGGCAGGCCGGCAAGCGGCCGGTCTTTGCGCGATGCCTGCAAGATCGGCGCCGTAGCGGGAGGCGCTTCCTTCATGCCAACCTTGAGCATGTCCCAGATCAAGCTTCTCTCTCCCCATATAGCTTTGGCGCTTGGCGGAAGGAGCCGGTCCATGACCCCGACGATTTGCTTCATCAGCGCTTCCGGACGCGGCCCGAACGCGAGATCGACCCGCCGGCTCGTGCCGAACATATTCGTCAATACCGGAAATGTGCTTCCTTTCACATTCGTAAACAGCAAGGCCGGGCCTTCCTGCTCAATGATGCGCCTGTGTATTTCCGCCAGTTCCAAATAAGGGTCGACTTGCGCGTCGATAACGACCAAATCTTGCTCTTTTTTTAATACATCAACGAACTCTCGCATGTTGTTAAAACTCAACGTCGACTACCGCCTCTCCCGGAATCTCCATGAACGAATCAATATATCCAATAATAATCCAAACAGGCCCGTAATAATCAAATTGTGCACCAAGCTCGTAAAAATAAACAAGTCTTCGTTCAGCAGGTTGTACGTCATCCATACCCCGCTTAGAATTTGGGCGACCAGCAAAATGACGGACCATGCCGCGGCCCGCGACAAAACGGTGCTGCTTCCTTTCGTAACGCGGCGGATATGAATGTACATGCCGAGAATAAACAATCCGAGCAGCAGCGCAGCCGCGCGGTGCAAAAATACGATGCCCGAAGCGCTTAGGCCGGCATCATTCCACAGCTCCGGAACGACTTGTCCGTTGCAAAGCGGCCAGTCGAGGCAGCCGCCCGACGATTCCGTGTGCCGGATGTAAGCCCCAAGATAAACAACGACATAAGTATAAATCGACAGCAGCAGCATGCGCGGAAAAATCGACGCCGGCAAACGCTCGGGACGATCAAGCTCGCCGTGTTTTTCCCTTCGCGTCCAGACGACATGCAGCATCGTAGCGGCGACGGCAAGAAGCGAAATGCCGAAATGAAACGCCATGACCGTCGGCGAAGTCGGCCAAATAACGGCTGCGGCGCCGAGCAGCGCTTGTACGATCGTAAAGAACAACGCAGCCCCCGCGTAAAGAAGCGGCTCCAAAAACTTGCCGCGGTTGTGCCGGTAATAAATGAAGGTCCAGACAAAAACGGCTACGACGAGCAGCCCTTCGATCCCTGTCACGAAACGATGAGAATATTCGATCATCGATTCCAGCGTATAGGCAGGGACAAACTTGCCGTTGCAAAGCGGCCAATCCGTGCCGCAGCCTTCGCCGGAACCGGTCTTCGTCACCAATGCGCCAGCGAGCAGTACAAGCAGCATTCCGATACACGATGCAAGCGATAATTTGCGGAAACGGCCTGTAACCATGATGTATCACCTTTTTTCTCTTATAATCATCCTTCATTATAGCGATTAATATGGGCAAATACCATGTTCAAAATGTGTCGTGAAGATGGCAGATACGTGACAAAAAAAGCCCGCGGCGCTTCACTTTAAAGCGCACACGGGCTTGTTGGCGATTATGCCGGCTATCGGTACCGCTTCGGGACCTTAACCGTTGTTGTCGGGCAATGCGTTCGCCACTTCGATGGAACGATCGATAAACTGCTCGATTTCTTCTCTCGATTTGCGCAGCTTGTTGACGAACCGGATCACTTCGCGGCCGTTCCGGAAAGCGATAAAGCTCGGAATGCCGAGAATGTTCAATTCGGAGCACAAGTCGGGCAAATCGTCGCGGTCGATATGGTAGAAAGCGACGCGGCCTTCATATTTCCGCTCGACATCGGGCATAAACGGATCGATGAAATGGCAATCCGGGCACCAGGTCGTTTTGAATACGACCATCGACAATTCGTTGGAGCTTATCGCCTCGCGAAATTCAGCTTCTGTCTTCAAGTCCTTCATTATTCTCGCTCAGCCTCCTTCAGGAACTAACGGATTTACAGCTCCCGGCTAATGATCAGCATATCTTTGGAGCCGTCGCCGGAATACGATTCCCACTGCAGCTTAGCGCCAAGTGCCGACGCAAAATCGCGTGCGGGAACATAAAGCATATCGTTTACCGCCGTGACAGGGAACTGCCACTTCGTAGTCTTGCCGTTTACGACGACGGTATCGCTGCCTTTCTTCAATACGATCGTCGTTCCGGTCGCCTCGTCGGTAACCGTGTATTTGTTCGTCGTACCGTCGTACGCCACTTCCGCGCCGAGCTGCTCGGCGGTGTAGCGGAGCGGAATGATCGTGACGTTCTGCGGGGTAACGATCGGCGGCAAGTAATCGTCCGCAAACAGGTAAACCTCCTGCCGGCCGATATGCAGCTTGTTTTTCAGTATATCATAGATCGCCGAATTTTCGTCAAACTGCTGCAGCCATTCGTAGCCTTGGCCCATCATCAATGCGTCAAGCGAAACGGCGTTTTCGGGCGCGGCCGCTTCGTCCGCCTTCACTTCGCCGTTGATGTTCCAGCTTTCCGAGGAGATATTCAGCACAAAGCCGTCCAGCGGGAACATGGAATCGAGAAGCTCTCCTTGCGGTTTAAACGACAATTCGATATTTTGCTTGCGGATATCCAGATTTTTGTCGACGTAAATGTCCGCTTTCAAATACGTATTTTCGTTAAACAGCTCGCCGAGAGAACCTCCGTCTTCCTGCTCCGCCTGCGCCATGCCGTCCCGCACGCTCTCCAGCATCTCGACGACGCTGTCGCCGAACGACTCGATCATTTCATCGTCCGTCGGCGCGTCCAACTCGCTTTCCAGCTCGGAGATGCCCATGCTTTCGAAAATTTCCGGTTGTGCTTTCAAAGCCTCGTAAACGACAGAAATCATTTCGTTTAAGCCTTCGCGGTCATTGATGAGCGCGTCGACGTACGATTTCAGCCAAGCCCAAATTTCAGGCCCGTTCAATTCCGCTTGCGCTTTATAAAGCGACGTGTCGACGCCGTTAATCGGCTCCTTGACGGAAGTGACGCTAAGCTTCTCCGGATTCGGCAAATTGTCGATGGCAAAACCGCCCACCGCCTCGACGATGACGTTGCTAAGCTCGGTCAGCGACTCGTCGGACAACGCTTCGTCTTCGCCGGCCGTTGTGCCGAACAGCGCCGAATCTTCGGTCATGTCCAGCACGAACGGCTGCTTCGCTCCCTCCAGCTCGAGTACGAGCGTCGTATCCGAAACCGCCAGCTTAAAGCCGATGCTCGTATTGTACGATTCGCCGAACAGCAGCTTGCCCGCGACGGAAGCGTGCTCTTCATCCTGGGCTTTCACTTCGCTGAGCTCCAGCTTCGTGTTCGCAAACAATCGGTATAATTCCAATTCTTCTTCCGAATACGTCTCCGAAGCGTTCTCGTTAAGGAGCAGCTTCAGTTCGATCGTCTCTTTGCTTTCCGCGGATTTCACCTTCAACGACTGCTTCAGCACGTTGTTGAAGTCAACCCCGCCGACCGCTTGGCAGCCGGCTAGCAACAGGAGAGCGGCGATCAGCAGCGCCATGTACGGCTTAAACCACTTTCCGATTCTCTTCATTCGAATTCCCCTTCCCAATGCGTCTGTTTAGTAGAGTATGACATGACTATTAAAGTTTATATAATCCTCTCCCGCTTGTAAATCACTGGAATCTAAATCGAAAAAAATCGTTGAAAAAAGCGACCAATAGACTAGTGAAGTTCTCGAAATGCATACATTCGTCCCTTAATCGATAGTCGCAATAGACCGGCATCATTCTCCTTTTTTCTACAAAAACAAACAGACCGGACGTCATTCCGTCCGGTCTGTTAGAACTAAATCGATAGGATATACCGATGCGGGCTTATCCCGTTTCGCCTTGCCCGGAGCGCTGTTTGCGGGTCAAGCGGACAAACACTTTGCGCAGCGGCCCCGGAAACGACTTCGCATCCTCGGCCGTTACGACCCGCAGCAGAACAAGCAATCCGATATACAACAGAACGTTGACGATTCCCGCCAGTGCGAGCGCAAGCAGAAAGGCGAGTTTGTCCGGCCAGCCGGCAAGCAGCGCCCGAATGCCGACATCTACGCCGTATCCGGCTGCCGCGGACAACAAGACGGCGATCAGGTAAGCCGGCCAGCGGCCTCCGAGCACGGTTAGCTTCGTCTCGCGGCGAATATGATTCAAATTCAGCCATGTAATGAAGATAAAACATACCGTCGAAGCCGCAACAAGCCCGTAAATGCCGAACATCGGGGCAAACGCGACGCTAAGCAGTATTTTCATGCCGATGCCGACAAACGTGTTCAACATCGGAGGAAGCGGCTTGCCGAGTCCGAATAAGATGGAGTTGGACGTCATCATCGTAATTTGAAAGATCGTCCCCGCCGTCAACGCCGCCACCACGCCGCTGCCATCCGGACCGCTGAACAGAAAGCCCGTCACGGAATAGGAGGTTACCGTCAGCGCAAGCGCGGCAGGGACGCCCGTAAAGACGACGATGCGCATGACGAGTGACGATTGCCGCTGCACCTCGGACATATTCCGGACGGAATATGCGGCCGAAATGACCGGTATAATCGATTGGCTAAGCGCAATCGCCAGTATCGGCGGGATGCCCGCGATCGATTGCGCTTTGAAATTGAACTGGCCGAGCACGTCCACGGCCGTGCGATAATCGTAAAATGATTCCGTCAAACGGATAAGGAACGACGAGTCGAACAAATAGATAAGCTGTACCGTCATACCGGTCACGACGACCGGAATCGACATCCGGAATATTTCCCGGTAAATATTGCGGAGCCGCAGCCGTTTTGCTCCGGCCGGATGCGCTGCGGCGCCCGCCGATTGAGCCGCAGCCGCCGCTGCGGCGGCTGCTGTCCCGCCGGACGCGGCCGCAGCTCCTGCCGCAACTGCGCCTGCCGCCGCGCTTTGCGCCTCGGTTTTATCTTGGCGGCGCAGCTTGCGCGCAAACCATAACATAACGGCAAAAGCGCCGATGCTGCCGAATACGCTGCCGAACGTAGCGGCCGCAGCCGTCCAGCGGTCTCCCCAGCCCCAAGCGAACACGATAAACGCCAGCGCGACGCCGACGACGACGCGCATAATCTGCTCGACAATTTGCGAAATGCCGCCGGCCGACATCATCTGACGGCCTTGGAAATAACCGCGCATCATCGCAATGACCGGGAACAAGAGCAGAGCCGGGGCAATTGCCCGGATCGACGTTTCCGCTCCCGGCGTCTTTACGATATGTACCGCATAATACGGAGCAAAAATATAAAGCAGCGCCGTCATGATCAAACCGGTCACGATGCCGAACAACAGCGCCGCCTTGTAAATTTGCTGCGCTTCGTCCGGACGCCCAAGCGCGTACCGTTCGGATACCATTTTGCTGATTGCGCTTGGAATGCCGCCCGTCGCAATGACAAGCAGCGTCAAATAAACGGTGTTGGCTACGCCGAAGTAAGCGTCGCCCGCATCTTTCATCAAGTAATCGAGCGGCACGCGCTGGAAGACGCCCAGCACCCGCGCAACGAGGGCAGCCGCGGCCAATATGACCGTGCCTTTAAGCAATGAATCTTTTTTAAGCATACATGATGTCCTTCAATCTTAATTATTTTTGTTTGGCTGCACGATTATCCGATCAGAAGCCAAACGATAAAGATCGCAATCATAACCAGCTGCAGCACGACTTTGACGACGACGCTCGTAAACAGCCCGATAAGCGATCCGAAGCCGACCTTAATCGAATTCTCCATGCTGGATTTGGCGAGCAGCTCGCCGATGACCGCCCCGACGAACGGCCCGACGATAAGCCCGAAGCCCGGAATGACGAACGGCCCGACAATGATGCCGATCGTGCTGCCCCATATCGAAGCCTTGGAGCCGCCGAACCGTTTGACCCCCCACGCGCTTACCGCATAATCGGCCAAGAACAGCACCGCCACGATCAACGTTTGCAGCGTCCAGAACACCCAGCCGAAAGGCTCGAACGAAATCATGAAGCCGTAAACGAAAAAAGCGGCGTAAATCGCCAGCGCCCCGGGCAAAATCGGATACACCGCCCCGGCCATCCCGACAACAAACAGGATAACGACGATAACCCAGCCTGTAATGTCTACCCAAGACATCGGCGCCTCATCCTTTCAGCACATACTTGCGGATCACTTCTGCGACCCCGTGCTCGTTGTTCGTCAGCGTAATCGCGTCCGCCGCTTCCTTCACCGCATCCTGCGCGTTGCCCATCGCAACGCCAAGCCCAGCCTCGCGGATGGCGGCGATGTCGTTCAAGCTGTCGCCCACCGCCACGACCTCGTCCATGCCGATGCCAAGCAAGCCGCACAGCTCGCGGATGGCGGAAGCTTTCGAAACGCCAAGCGGATTCAGCTCCATATTCCAAGGCGAGGAGTTCGTCATTTCGAACGCGCCCCACGCGGCCACTTCCTCCCATATTCGCTTCAGAAGCTTATCGTCCTCCGTATAAAAGCCGAACTTGAGCCAATGGTACGCCTCGTAATCTTCGCCCGCCGCGATCCATTGCTCCTTATTGAAAATTCCTTGCGTCGTGTAAGCCCAGAACCACGGCTCGCCGTAGCCCACGGCAACCTCGTGCAGCCGCCGTACGTAATCCGCCTCCATCAAGGTGCGGCGATGCAGCACATGAGGGCGGCTCCATATCTCCCCGCCGTTCACCGTGATCATCGGCGTCTCCAGCCCGAGCTGCTCCGCATACGGCAGCGCGCTTTGAAAGCCTCTTCCGGTCGAAAAGCTAACCGTTACGCCCGCATCCAGCGCTTTGCGGATCCAGTTCGCATTCTCCTCGCTAATCTCGCTTTGTTCGTTCAAGAGCGTCCCGTCCATATCGAGCGCCACCAGCTTGTAATCTCCCATTTGAACCTCCCAGCTCGTTTGTAACTTAGGTTATTGCCATTTTAGCATATTTCGCTCCTATTCCAAACGAAATGGCTTCTACACTTGTTCCGCCAATAGCGCTTCTCCCATTCGTTAACGTCGCAACACCGGTTTCTGGCGCGAATAATCATTATAAAGTTCGCAACAAAAAAGCTCCGCGGCCAACCTCATAACCGCGAAGCTTTCCTATTGTTTCGGCCGGCCTGCCGACCGGCGCCCTCGATGCGGATACCTTCGGTTTTAACCGCCATTGTTCGGGTCGGGCATAGCCGACGCTTCCTTCTGCTGCTCCTCCAGCAGAGCGGCCTGCGCTTTCTCCTGCAGGCTGGCCAGCGCTTCCGAGACCGACGCTTCTCCGTCCTCCGCCTTCTTCAGCTCCTCCGTAGCAAGCTGGTAGTAACGGGAGAAGAAGTTGTCCGGAAGATCGCCGAAATCTTCATAGAAATTGGACATGCTTGGTTTAAGAGCATACAAAGCGGCCTTGTTCCGTCCTTCGTCGTCCTTGAGCGCCGTCGTGCGCGTGGACAGCTGCCCCGTTACGCCCGACAAGGCGTTTACCCGCGCATACTCGTCGCTTGTTACGTACTTGATAAATTCCCAAGCGGCGCGCGTATTCGGCGACTGGCTGTTGATCGCGAATATTTCGCTGAGCGATATGTTCGTGCCGTATTCCGGATTTTGCGGATTGACCGGCATCGTCACCATTGCCCAATTCTGGACGACCTTGTCCGGCTCGTTCTTGAAATATTCCGCAGCTTCCTCGATCTGGCCCATCATATATAAAGAATCGATCGTCATGGCGAGGCGGCCGGAAATAAACGGATCTTCAAGCAAATAATCCTCATAGGTCCTCGCTTCCGGCATGCTTTCATTCATCCGTTCGAAGTAAAGAGAATTCGACTGAATCGCCGCCAAAGCCTGGTCGTACACTTCCCTCCAGCCGGCCGTGTCGATCGTAACCTGCTGTTTTTCCGGATTAAACATTTTAAGCTCAAGCGTCTGCCCGATACTGCTGCCGAGGTCGTACAGATCCGAATTGTAGCCAGCCTTCAAGCCGTATACCCGCTCCTCGTCCGAGCCGTCGGTCGGGAACCGCTGCGCCAGCTGCAGCAGGTCGGTCCAGCTCATCCGGTCTGTCGGATACGGAACACCATATTCGTCGAACAAGTCTTTATTGTAGAAGACCGCCTGCGAATAAAAAGTCGGCGCCATACCGTACAGCTTGCCCCCGCCGTATTCCTTCAAATAATCGACGAGTCCGGGCAGCAGCGTCTCGGTATCGAACTTGTCCTGCGCCATGACCGGTTCCAGATCGTACAGCTTGCCGTCTTCGGCCATCGTTTTCAGCTTCTCCGCGCTCAGCATCAATATATCGGGCTGCTGCTCCTCGATAAACTTATCCATTTCCGCTTCCATGTCGACGCCTTCCTCGTAGCGGATCGACTGCGTCGATACCACTTCCACCGTAATGTTCGGATGAAGCGCGGAGAACAACATGCCGTATTGGTCGTAAAAGGAACGTTCGTCGTAATACATCACTTTGATCGTCGCTTTCTCGTCTTTCCCCAATTCCTTCAGAACGCCGTCGTCTCCGCCGCCCAAGCCGCAGCCGGCCGTAACGGCCAGCGACAGCATGACCCCGGCCAAACGAACTTGCCATTTGCCTATCAATTCGTTCCACTCCCTCGTCTATTTTGAACCCGTCGAGAAGCAAGAATAAAGCTAGCAACCTATCCTTTTCTTCTTCTAGCAAATTGTACCACATGCTAGAGTCATGTTCCAAATACAACCAGTCCGATAAATCGATAGCAGCAAGGGATGTAAAAAAGGCTTCGCCGTCCATCAAAAACGGCAAAGCCCTGCTCGAAGTTTGGATAGCTATTGCAGCCCTGCCGCCCTGCGGCGGCGAACGGCCGACGTAACAAGCCCCTGCAAAGGAGAAAACAACAACGCCATCACGAAACAGAGAGCGGCGGCGCATACCATGCAGCCTGCGACGGAAGCGTCAAGCGCCACGGCCGCTCCGTAGCCTAGCACCGTGCTGGCGATGCCGACGGCCGCGCTTAACGCGATCATGACGCTCAGCCGGTTCGTCAGCAAATAAGCGGTCGAAGCGGGAATAATAAGCAGCCCGACAACGAGAATGGCCCCTACGCTCTCGAAGGAGCTGACGGTTGCCATCGACACGAGCCCCATCAGCAAATAATGGAACAGCGCAACGGGGATGCCGCATGCGGCGGCCATCGCCGGATCGAAGGCGCAAAGCTTGAATTGTTTATAGAATAAGCCGATAACCGCAACGATAACAAGCAGCGTAGCGCCCAGCTGCCATACCGCTTTCGGCCCCATGTCGACGCCTCCCGGCTCCCATATGTTCCAGTGGACGTAGGCGATTTCGCCGTACAATATCGCGTCCTGATCCAGATGCGTCTGACGCGCGAAGAGGCTTACGAGCACGACCCCGATCGCGAACATGACGGTAAATACGACGCCGATCGAAGCGTCCGGCTGTACGCCTCCCTGCTGCAGCCGCTGAATGAGGAAAGCCGCGAGCAAGCCGCAAGCGAGGGCGGCCGCAAACACCAGCATCGAATCGCGGGAGCCGCTCAGCAGAATGGCGATGACGATGCCCGGCATAACGGAATGGCTGATGGCGTCGCCGATAAGCGTCATTTTGCGCAAGACGAGAAATACGCCCAGTATGCCGCAGCAGCTTGCGACTAGCGCACCCGTTACGATAATCCAAAAGCCGCTCATTGCACAACGCCTCCTTGAGCCCGTTCCACGCCGGTCACGGCGGATTGCTCCCGTAGATTCCGCCTTGCCCGGCTTTGCTGCATCCGTTTCGCAACCATTCCGCGGCGAGGGCCAAAAACATACGACGCCGCAAACAACAGAAACGCCGATAATACCGTCAGCGGTCCCGTCGGTAAATTCGAAACGGAAGAGCTGACGAGCGTCCCCGCCGCCCCGCTCGCCAAGCCGAACAGCCCGGACAACGCTACCATGACGTTAAGCCGGTCCGTCCAGTAACGGGCCGAGACGGCCGGCGTAATAAGCAGAGCCGCCACAAGAACGACGCCGACCGCTTGAACGCCCGCCACGACCGCGATGACCGTCAGGAGCAGAAGGAGCTGCTGCAGGAAAGCGACGGGATAACCGATGCCCCGCGCAAACCCCGGATCGAAGATTACGAGTTTAAACGCTTTGAACAATGCGGCAATAACGGCCGTGAGCAGCAAGGAAACCCCGGTCATCACTTTAACGTCGCTTCCGGTCATGGAAGCGGCCTGGCCGAATATAAATTTGTCGAGCCCGGCCTGATTGCCGTAATCTCCATGCTGGATGAACGTTAGAAGCACGATGCCGAAAGCGAAAAAAGAGGATAACACGATACCCATCGCGGCGTCCTGCTTGATTTTGCTGTAACGGGTTATCCAGCCGATGCCGAGCGTCGCGGCCACGCCGGCAAGCCCCGCTCCGATCAAAAAGACGGGCAAAGACTTGATGCCTGTCAGCATGAACGCGATGCAGATGCCGGGCAGCGCCGCGTGCGCCAGCGTATCGCCGATTAGGCTCTGCTTGCGCAAGAAGGAGAAGCAGCCGATTATTCCGCTGCTTAGTCCAAGAAGCGCGCACCCGACGAATATCCATTGCATGTTCGGATCACGAACCAATGCCTCAAGCGTATTCCACATAAGCTCACCCTTTCGCCAGCGTCAGGCCCGCATATTCATGACGTTCGAGGAAAGCGAGCCTTCCTCCGTACGTGCGCTGCAGCAGCTCCTGCGTAAATACGTCGGAGGTCGGTCCAAAAGCTTGCAATTCCACATTAAGCAGCAGCACGGAATCAAAATATTCCCGTACCGTCGCCAAATCGTGATGCACGACGATAACCGTCTTGCCTTCCCGTTTCAGCTCCTGCAGTAGCGTCATAATCGCCTTCTCCGTAGCCGCATCGACGCCGGCGAACGGCTCATCCATGAAGTAGAGGCTGGCGTCCTGTGCAAGCGCCCGCGCCAGAAACACCCGCTGCTGCTGTCCGCCCGACAGCTGGCTGATTTGTCTGGAAGCGAAGTCGGCTAAGCCGACCTTGTCCAGACATTCCATGGCGATTTTCTTCTCCTTCGCTCCCGGACGCCGGAACAAGCCAAGCCTCCCGTATCTTCCCATCGTTACGACGTCGAGCGCGTTTGTCGGAAAGTCCCAATCGACCGATTCCCGCTGCGGCACGTACCCGACCAGCTTGCGCTGAGCGGCATAAGGCTTGCCGTACACAAGCACCTCGCCTCCCAGCGTCGGAATAAGGCCCAGTGCCGCTTTCATCAAAGTCGATTTGCCGGCCCCGTTTGGCCCGATAATGCCGATCAATTCGCCTTCTTTAACGGTGAAGGAAACATTTTTGAGCACCGTTTTTTTATGATAAGCCGCGCTTAACCCGTTTACGGCGAGGGGGGCAAGCCGATCCGCCTCCGTCCGTTGCGCGCTATTTTGCCTGAACATCGTCTCCACGTCCTTTCCTATCCTGCTGAACGGCCTCATGAGAAGGATTTCTCATTTCAATGCTCTGACGATCGTATCCACGTTATGCTTCACCATGCCGATATACGAGCCTTCCTCCGTGCCTTCTTCTCCCATCGCGTCGGAGAACAGCTCTCCGCCGATCTTGATGTCATGGCCCAGCGACTTCGCCCCTTCGATAACCGCTTCGATCGATTTATGGGGAACGCTCGATTCGATGAATACCGCCTTGATGTTGTTTTCGATCAGAAAATCGCGCAAATCGCTGACGTCCTTCGAGCCGTATTCCGCCATCGTATTCATCCCCTGCAGCCCGCGCACTTCGATGCCGTACGCTTTTCCGAAATAACCGAAGGCGTCATGCGCGGTGACGAGCACCCGGCTTTGTTCCGGAATTGCGGCAATCTGCTCCTTCGCGTAAGCATCGAGCTCCACCAGCTTGTTCAAATACGCTTCCGCGCGCTCTTCATACTTCTCCTTATTTTGCGGATCCTTCTCGATAAGCGCGTCCCGGATCGTTCCCGCCGCGATGCTCCACAGCTTGACGTCAAACCAAATATGCGGGTCATGGGAAATTTCCCCGGCAGCTCCCGGCGCCGTCAGCAGCTCGGATTCGGGAATGCCGGCCGCAACCGCGACCGTAGGCTTCGTCTTCTCCATCTTTTCAAACAGCTCCGCCATTTTGCCTTCCAGATGCAATCCGTTATACAGGACAAGATCGGCACGGTCCAGCTTCTCGATATCGCCCTGCGACGCTTTATACAGATGGGGATCGGTGCCGGCCCCCATCAGCGCCGTCACTTCTACGTCGTCTCCCCCGATCTCCTTCGCCGCGTCGGCAATCATGCCCGTCGTGGCGGTCACAAGCAGCTTGCCGTCCGGGCTGCCTCCGGCATCGGTTCCGCAGGCCGCCAGCGCAGCCGCAGCCGCCAGAAACATAATGGTCATTAAAAACCGTTTAAAAGACGGGCTTAAATGAGTTTTCTTCTTCACCGCGATTCCTCCCTTTTCATGGACTTGTTTCCCTCACGAATCTTATTTTACCTTATGCCTCTTTTTTATTATTATACAAAAAAGTTTCCCGAGAGCAACTTTTATTTTAAAAAAAACCATCATGAGGCGATAAGCCTGCAATGATGGTCTTCCTTTTTGATTATTCCGCCGTGCCTGCGTCCGTGTCCGTATTCGCAGCCGCGTCGGTCGACGTTTGCGTTTGTTTGGCCGGCGTGCCGGTCAGGCCGATTTCCTGATCGTACGCGTCGAATATTTTGCGCGCGACCGGAGCGGCGCTCCAGCCGCCGAAGCCTCCGTCCGGAATGACGACGGCAACGGCCAGCTTCGGGTTCTCTGCGGGAGCGTAGGCGATGAAGACGCCGTTATCCGCGATACGTCCCGCTACCGACTGCTCCGACGTACCGGTTTTCCGGTTGAACGTGTAGCTTACGCCTTCGAAACCTTGCACGTTAACCTGGGACATGCCCGTCTCGATTTCTTTCCAATACGCGTCGGGGAACTCGACTGTGTTCAGTACTTGAGGCGTAAAGCCTTGCACCGTTTCACCGTCCGCGTTCACGACTTTTTCAACGAACTGCGGCTTCATGCGTTTGCCGTGATTGGCAAGCATGGCGGCATATTGCGCAAGCTGCAGCGTCGTATATCGGCCTTGCTGGCCAAACGATGCATACACAAGCGCCGACTGCGGGGAGCCATTTTCGGCCTCGTGGAAATATTCCTTAATGCCGGTGCTTTCGCCGGGAAGACCGCTTTCCGTCGAGACGCCAAGACCGAACTGCTCCATGTAGCTGTCCCACAAATCGACTCCTTTTTTGCCGTCGCGGTCATAAAGCCTGTCGCCGACCATCGCCGCCATAAACGGGTTCGACGACTTGGCTATTGCCTTCGCCGGGTCGAGCAAGCCATATACGTGCCCTTGCGCGTTGCCGACCTTCGTTTGATGGCCTTCCGCGCCGAACCAGAACGCCCCCGTATCGTTAAAGGTGGAGGAGGTCGTAAACAGCTTCTCGTTCAAGCCGATCAGAATCGAAAGCGGCTTCATCGTCGATCCCGGCGGAACCAGCGAGGACGGGTGGCGGTTCCGCTCTTCCTGCGTCGGGTAGTTGGCGTAAACCTGACGAATCGTCCCGTTGGCCATGACCGGCGTTATCTCGTCGTAAGCCTCGGGGCTGATGCCGCCCGACCATATATTCGGGTCATAGTCCGGCATGCTGGCCATGGCGACGACTTTGCCGGTATCGACCTCCATCGCAACCGCGTAACCGGCCTTCGCATATTCGGCCCGCTCCGCCCGGTTGGTCGACGTGCTGATTTTTTTGATCTGGTCCATAATGGCCTGCTCGGTTACGAGCTGCACGTTTTTGTTAATCGTCAAATACAGGTCGTTCCCCTTCTCGGGGTTCGTCACTTCCATCGGGCCGATAATTTGTCCGGCATTGTTGACGGGATAACGCTTCACCCCGTTCGTGCCGCGAAGCACGTCCTGGTACATCAGCTCCAGGCCGTCGACGCCGACGTCCTCTTCATCCAAATACTGCAGCCTCGGATCGTCTTCTTCTCCTTTGGCCTTGTACGTTTCCATCGATTCTCGGACGCCTTTGAATTTTTTCAAATAGCCGACGAGCTGCACGGCAACGGTGTCCTCGCTGTAGTTGCGGACGCTTTCCTCTACAATGTCGATGCCGGGAAATTGGGCGCGGTTTTCCATGAAATACGCAATTTCCTCTTTCGTCAGCCCGGTTTTGATCCGGCGCGGCACCGAAATATAGTTGACCCGATAATTAAGGTCCATCCGCTCAATAATTTCGTCAACTGTCATTGCATTCGCGGGATCGCCGTATTTGTCGAACACCTCGGCAAGGCTTTTTGCAATTTTCTCCGAATCGGACGTTTTGAAATCCGGCGAAATCGTAAAGTAAAGCGACTGCGTCGAAGTCGAATACGCGATGGCCGAGCCGGTCGAGTCGTAAATATTGCCGCGAATCGGAGCGATCTTTACGCTCCGCGTGCTCTTCTCGCTGCCAGCCGCGCTGAGCGTCGGTCCTTCGACGAACTGGAGTATGGCAAGCCGGACGATAAGAATGCTGAAAAGCGCAAAAACAGCAAAGAAAAATAAGTTCAAACGAAATGAAAAATGCCGCCGGTTAACGATTTCGCGTTTTTGCGGATCGTCGTTCATGGAATCTTGTCACCTCTTCGTTCCAAATAATAGCGTTACCCCAATGGAGCTTTAACTGCTCGTTTATACTTCCCGAATATGCGTTTCTTCGAAGCGGGGAGCGTCAAACCAGTCGCCCGACGATGCCCACGTCGCGTCCAGCGGCGTCCATTCCCCGTCCAGCTTCACTTCGTTCCAGGCATGCGGGCCGTAGCCGCCGTTCCCGTCCGCCCCGAGTCCGGTTACGACCCGGACCGTGAGGCCGGCGGAACGGGCCATCATCGCATAAAGCCTCGCATAATCGATGCAGACGCCGGTTCGCATCTCATACGTCTCCTGCGGCGTCTGTTCTTTCCATTCGCCCAGTTGGACGTAACGGTCGGCTTTCTCCCAATCGTACGAAATGCGCGAGCCTACCCAATCGTATAACGCGCGCGCCTTCTCCCGATCGGTCTCGGCGTCTGCCGTAATTTGAAGCGCCGCCCCTTCGATATCGGCCGGTATGTTGTAATCGATAATTTCGTATTTGCGGTCGAGCACCTTGTACAGTTCGTCCTGCACGGCCTTGGCCAGCACCGGGCCTTGACCGGCGATCGCCTTGCCTGCCGCCGGCTCGAGCCAGGAGGCGGTTTGCCTGTATAGCGGCGACGCCGCAATCCGGTCGGCGAACGGTCCGGACGGAAGCAACGATACATAGACGAACAGCAGCGCCATAAATACAAACGCCCGTCCCGCGCCGTGCAACGCTCCGATCAATGCGCCCGCAACTCGGCTAGCGGCGCGCCCGCCCGGAAACGGCAACGCTTCGGAAGCCCCGCGGCTGCCGCCCTCCTCCCGCCGGAAGAGCAGCGGGCGAACGAGCGGCTCGAGCAACACGTTCGCCGCAAGCCGCAGCAGCAAATAGGCGAGCAGGAACAAAGCGCCGAACCGGAGCAAGGCAAAGTCCCGGACGCTGGTCAGCATCGTATACCACACCTGCTCCAGGGAACCGAGCTCCCGGTCCGGAACGGTCACCCGCTTCGCGAGCCAGTCCGCCGCGGCGGGCGACAGCCATTCCGCCAGCTTGCCTGCAAGCACGAGGCAAACGACCAGCATAACGGCGTCCCATATAAAAAAGAAAAAGCGCCTCGCGGATCCCGACGCGCCCCTTCCAATTCCTTGCATAAGCGAGCCAATCAGAAGAAGGAGCACGATAACGGATACAGGCTCGAGACGGTTAAGCGCCGCAACCCCATCCATTATGAAATCCCTCCTATATATCGCGGCAGCTTAGCTGTTCCGCTTGGCTTGATCGATCAGCTCCTGGATCGTATCCGAAATTTTCCATGTGCCGAGAGGCGTGCCCCGGAACGACACCGTTACTTCGCCGCTGTCCGGTTTCCCGGTCAGCTCCACCGTATCGGTCGATACGGTAAACGTTCCGTCGCCGTTCTCGGTATACGTGGCGCTTCCCATTTCTCCCGCCATCGCGCTGATGGCTTCCTGCCTCACGCTGTCTGTCACTTTCGTGCCGATCGCCTTCAAATCTTCCATGCTGTAGCCGCTATAGAGCACGACGCCGATTACGATAACGGCGACGATCGCCCACTTCACGACCGTCTTCACGATTCGCACGATCAGCAGCAGCACGACCAGCGCGACAAGCAAAATGAGCCAATGCTCCTTGAAGAACATGGTCCACGTATTCCAATCATATTCGGTGAAATTCAAAAAATCCAACGCCAATCCCCTCCATTATATCGCACCCTAGCATCTATTACAAAACATTATACCCGAGCGCGGAGCCGGGGTAAACGCCGGCGAAAGCGAAGCGCCTGGGGCAGTCATATCTTGTCCTGCCGGGACGTACAAGTAGTCTATACGGCAATCCTTAAACCGGGAGGTGCGGACCGTGAAAACGGCCATTTGGCTTTATTTGTTTTTGTTTGTCGCGTTCTTCGATCTTCATGCCCAATACCCGATTCTAACGCCTTTCGCCGTATCCCTCGGAGCGGCTCCTTCGTTTATCGGCTTAATGATGGGCATGTACTCCATTACCCATCTTCCCGGCAATATTGCCGCCGGATACGGCGTCGACCGGTACGGCAGCCGGCTCTTCATCGTGCTGAGCCTTTTATTTGCCGGCGTCGTGCTCTTGTTCCAGTCGAACGTAACCGACCCGTGGCAGCTGCTTGTCCTCCGTTCGATCAGCGGTTTCGTCCTCGCCTTCCTGTCGCCGGCATGCCTGGCGCTGCTCGCGCGCATGACCGCAAACATTACGGAGCAAGGCAAGCTGATGGCCGGCAACGGCCTTGTCCATACGCTGGCCTCCGTCGTTTCGCCTGCCGCCGGCGCTTATCTGGTCGCGAAAATCGGCTTTACGACGGCGTTTTATTTGCTGGGATGGATCTTGATCGGCACCGCCCTTCTGGCCTTGCTTTTTATCCGCGACATTCCGGCCCAATCCCCGGCCTCCCCCGCGGCAGCCGTTCTCCCGGGTCCGCCAAGCGGAAGCGCCGGCATTCCTTGGCTCGTTTACGTATTGCCGATCGCGACCAGCTGCGCTCAAGGCATATTGTCGTTCGAACTGCCGCTTATGAACTCCGGCACGGAAGGAATCATGACGACCGGCCTGCTGTTCTCCGTCGTCAGCATTGGAGCGCTCGTAACGCTCAGCATGCTGTTTCTGAACCGGCTCTCCCCCTTTATCCGGACGCTTTGGGGAGCGCTGCTGCTTGCCGTCGTCTATTTCGGCATTGCCGCCGGGCTGCCGGTTCCGCTCATGGTCATGCTGCTCTTTCTCGGCATGGCCAAAGGCGTCGTCCTGCCGGCCATCCCGACGCTGCTCATCGAGCTGAGCGGCGGCACGAAATACGGCCGGACGTTTTCGATCTTGTCCATCGCCTATTCCGTCGGCGCATTCCTCGGCCCGATGCTTGCCGGGCAATTGCGCGAGTATGTATCTCCTTACTATATCGCCTTTCTGGTATTGATGGCCGCCGTTTCGATTCTGCCGTTTCACAGAAGAGGGCCATACCGGTCAAGTACCCATTTTTCCCGGACTGGGTAGATGCACAAGGCATTCGTCACTCCGGTACATATGATACATTGTGTCAAGCAGCCGCGAGGAACAGACGCCCCCATCTATCCGAATGCGGCTGCTAGGACCTCACCGATAACGAGAGAGGGGTGACTTCATCGATGTCTTATGAGCACAAAGGCTACGGGCATGGTTACGGTTACTGCGGCGGAGGTTGGAGCCTTGGATTTATTCTGGTACTGTTTATCCTGCTCGTCATCATCATTTGCGGATGCGGCTTCTGGAATTAAGAAGCTCTGAAGGAACGGCTCCCGTCGGGGGCCGTTTCTTTGCATTTGCGGCGAAATTGACTTCTCCTTATATTACTCGCATACTTGAAGCGAGGTGACGGTTCATGGAACAAATCGCGATCATAGTGGAAGGAAAAAACGACAAAAGCAAGCTCCGCCGCGTCTTGAGCGAAGCCGTTCCGGTTTATTGCACCTTCGGCACGCCCGGCACGGACCGGATCGAAAAGCTGCGCAAGCAGGTCGGCGCCGCCGACGTCTTTCTGTTTATGGACAACGACGCTTCCGGCAAGCGGATTCGCGGAATACTGCGGGACGTCTTTCCCGATGCGGAGCATATTTATACGAGGCGGGGATATCCCGGCGTGGAGAATACGCCGGAGGAATATTTGATCGAGCAGCTGGAGAAAGCCGGGCTCGAGGCCTATATTTTGTACGACAATAAGGATTTATAAGCATCGACAACTCCGAACGAACTTACTCGTTTCGGCTTGCCCCGAGCCGATCTCCCCAATCCCTCAAAGAGGATCAAATCTGAACGAAATAAATGACCAGCGCTACCGTAACGATGCTGAGCAGCGTCGACGCAAACACCGCTTGCGACGAAAATTCCGGCTCGTTGTCGAATTCGACGGCCAGCAATACGCTGCTTAACGAGGAAGGCACGGCGGACGCCACGATCAGCGCGGAGGCCGTTTGCCAGTCCAGCTCGACGAATGCGCCAAGCCCCCAGACGATAAGCGCGGCGAGCGCCGGGCCGGCGACAAGCCGCAGCGTGCAGGATATCATCACGTTCGACAGCTGCGCGCGGCTTATCCGCCAGCTCATGCTTCCAAGCTGGACGCCAAGCGTCAGCAAGGCGGTTCCGATAAAAGCGTCGGCCAAATATTGAATCGGCGTTTCGATCGCTCCCGGAATCGGTACTTGAAACCCCCTCAGCAGAAACGCGATCGGAATGACGTATATGACCGGCTGCGACAAAATGGTCCGACCAATGGCTCTCCAATTGCTTTTGTGCGCATTCACCGAATAAATCCCGAGCGTATTCGGAAGCAGCGATTGGGTCATCATGACGATAATCTGGACCGACAGCGTATACGGATTGCCCGCGAACGCCAGCTGGTTGATCGGTATTCCGTAATTGGCGCTGTTATAGAACATGACGCTGTTGCGCATCGCGCCCCTCATCCCGCCTTTAAGCCCTCTCGCCCTGACCGCAATCTCCGCAAGCGCCGCCAGCAGCAGCAAATAAATCGCGACAAAGAGCAGCACGGTGCCGATCAGCCCCGCCGAGATGGGCGTCGTATACAATAAATGAAACATAACGGCAGGCGAAAATACATAAAAATTAAGCTTGGACAACGTCTTGATATTTAAGGAAAATATCCGCTCCATCGCGACGCCGATGGCGATCATGACAGACAGCGGAATGACGTTGTTGACCAAAATATGAATAAAAATGTCCATCTCGTTTCCCCATATGTACGAGCTCGCCGGGAAACCGCCGCTCTCCCGGCGGCAGCGGCCGGTTACATCAGCTTCTTCAGCTCTTCCGCAATTTGTTCGGCGGTCAGCGACTCCTCGCTGCCGTTTATATATTTGCGGATCTGGCCTTGCTTGTCGACGAGCGTGATAATATTCGAATGACCGTAATTGCCGGTCGCTTCGTCCTTTATGACTCCGACGCCAAACGATTTCGCAAGCTGGAGCGACTGTTCCTCGTCATCCCCGCGCAAAAACAGCCAGCCGCCCGACAGATCGGCAAAATTCCGCTCGGCGAAGGCGCGGATCGCCTCCGGCGTATCGCGCTCCGGATCGAACGTAATCGAGATAATCTCCGCTTCCTTCCCGAGCGTCCCGTCCTTCTTCAGCAGCTCCTGCACCTGCGACAGCAAAAAAGTCGTCGGCGGGCATACGTCGGGACAATTGGCGAAATAAAAATAGACGATACGGGCCTTGCCGTTCGTCGATTCCAGCGACACTTCGTTGCCGTCGATATCGGTCAACGCGAAAGAAGGCGCCGCCTGAATAACAGGAAGCGTCTCGCCTTCCGCCGACCATTTCGCAAACCATAAATAAAGGCCAAAACTCAAGCAAAGGGCAAGCACTGCCAATTTAAAGCCATGCTTCCGGACAAACGCCATGCGAGTTCTCCCTCTTCCGCGAGTTAATGTTAATATAAGCCCGAGGTGTCGATAATCATGATGACCAGAATAAGCATCAGGTAGTTCACCGAATACATAAAGTTCGTCTTCGCCCATTTGTTCGTGTCGGCCGCCTTGCTGCCCGCCATGGTCTGAACGCTCCAGGCGATGCTTAACACGGTCGAAATGACAAGGAAAATAACGCCGACATAATCGTAAACGTACAGCAGTACGCCTGAAGGCACAAGCAGCAGCACGTAAGGAATCATCTGCAGCTTGGTGCGCTTGATGCCTTTCACGACCGGTAGCATCGGGAAACCTGCGGCGCGGTATTCCTCCACCTTGCGGATCGCAAGCGACCAGAAATGCGGCGGCTGCCACAGGAACAGAAGCGCGAACAGCAGCCAGGCGCCGATGTCGATCCGTTCCGTTACGGCGACGTAACCGATAACCGGAGGCATCGCGCCGGAAATTCCGCCGATAGACGTGTTCCATGTCGAAGTGCGTTTCAGCCACATCGTATAAACGAGCACGTATACGGCCCAGCCAAGCAGGCCCAGCCAGCCCGCAACGGGATTGACGAGAACGAACAGCGTCCCGATGCCGAGCAGGCCGAGAACGATGCCGTAAATCAAGACGGTACCGGGGGTCAATCGGCCCGAAGGCAACGGCCGGTTGCTTGTCCGTTCCATCTTTTTGTCCAATTCGCGGTCCCAATAATTATTGATGACGCATGCCGAACCGATTGTAAGGGTCGTGCCGATCAGCATCCATAGGAGCAGCAGCCATTCGATATCCCATTTGGACGCCACGCAAAAACCGGCAAGCGATGCGATGACGTTAAGCAGCAGCAGGCGCGGCTTGGTTAATTGAATAAAGTCCTTTAACACGTAAGTAAGCCTCCCAAGACGCTTGTAGCGCCCCCCATTCAAGTATTGAAACTGTAATTAATCATACCAAAAAAAATTCAAATATGATAACAAATACGACATTGTTCATCATTTCGCCATTCAAAATGTGAACACTTTTTGGAACCCTTCGGCATCCTTCCCAATACAATAAGTATGTAGTTAGACGCCTATTAGTATGTGAATTGGAACCTGCCTAACGAAGGATGTGGTGAAGCGAAGCTATGGCGGTTATTAAAGCAAATGAAAGCGACATTAAAATGCTTGCCCGCCTTATGCGGGCCGAGGCGGAAGGCGAAGGCGAACTCGGCATGCTCATGGTCGGCAACGTCGGCGTAAACCGCGTTCGGGGCAACTGCCTCGATTTCCGCAACATCCGTACGATTCCGCAGATGGTTTTCCAAAGACCCGGCGGCTTCGAGGCTACCCAGAAAGGGTACTTCTACCAATCGGCCCGCGACCGCGAGATACGCCTTGCCCGAAGAGTCATCAACGGCGAGCGGCAGCATCCCGCCTCGAACGCATTATGGTTTTTCAGGCCGACGGGCGATTGTCCGGGAACCTGGTATGACCAGACCAACAGCGGCCGCTTCAAAGCGCATTGCTTTTTTATTCCGAGTTCTGAAGACTGCCCGCGGGTATTTTGAAGCCGCTTGGCTTTCACGGAAAAACGTATGGATGTTGAATTGTGTTCTATAAATGAAAGAGAGGGAATGGAACAATGGCATTAGGTTATGGAAACATTTCGGCAAGCTCCGGCGGTATGGGAGAATACGGCTATCGCCCTCAATATCCGCCCTATATGTACCCCCAATATCAACAGCCGACGACGCTGCCTGCGCAGATCGGACCGCAAACCGGCCCAGCCGCCGTGCCGAGTGGCTCGTTCGTTACGCCCGGCGGCGGCAATATCGTGACGGTTCCGGCGGAAGAATCTTTTGTCGAGAATATTTTGCGGCTTAACCGCGGCAAAAAAGCGACCTTCTACATGACGTACGAAAACAACAAGGAATGGAACGCCAAAATTTTCACCGGGGTTATCGAAGCGGCCGGGCGCGACCATATCATCATCAGCGATCCTTCCACGGGAATGAGATTTTTGCTGCTGACGCTCAATCTCGACTACGTGACGTTTAATGAACCGATCGCGTACGAATATCCGTTCCAAGGCGGCACGGTCACCCAATCGACGCCTATGGGAACGGCAACCGTCGGCACGGTCACCACTAGCCGATAACCAAATAGCCTATCAAGGATTTTCGATGACGAGCGGCCGTCCGCCCGACGGACGGAACGTCCAAATATGCATTTTGCCGGCTCCGCCGGGAATCCATTCGCTCACGCGATACCAAGGGGAACGCTTGTCCGAGCGTTCTTTCTTTATTTGTTCGGCTTCCTCCGCAGTCGCCGCCGTCCAAAGCTCGACGAACAGGCACGGCTGATCCGTTCCTTCATATAAATGAACGTTGCGGTAACGTTCCTGAACGAGCAGCGAGCCGGTGTAAGCGGCGTACCGCTCCTTGTCTTCCGGACGTATTTTATATTCCGCGAAACAAATGTACATGGTTCTCTCCCCTTCGCAAGCCGTTTCATCGGCGGCTATCATAATGTTGGTCCGCTTCGTTGATACTACATGAAAAAGGCCGTTCCGGTCAAAGCCGGCTTCGGCAGCCCCAGGAGGAGATCGACTTATGGATTCAGGAACCCATTTCATCATGGGAATCGGCATTGGCGGCCTCGCCATGATTGACCCTGTCGTGGCGGCAAGCCCGGCGGTGAGCACCGCCGTCTTGATCGGGACGATTGCCGGCTCGGAAGCCCCCGATCTCGATTCGCTGCTTCGTTTCCGCGGAAACGCCGTCTATATTCGCAATCATAGAGGCTTGTCCCATTCGATTCCCGCGATTGCGATATGGACCGTGCTCATTACGGGCGTTCTGCAGCTTTTTTACCGGGGAAGCTTGCCTTGGCTTCACGTCGGCGGCTGGGTTCTGCTTTCGGTCGTGATCCATGTGCTGACGGACCTGTTCAACGCCTACGGAACGCAGGCCATGCGCCCCTTTAACGACAAATGGATTTCCTGGAACGTCATTCACATTTTTGATCCGATCATTTTTACGACGCATCTGGTCGCCATCTTGCTGTGGGCTACGGGGGCGGCAAGGCCGCAGATCGTATTTCCGCTGCTTTATTTGTTTTTGGCCGTGTATTTCGTTTGGCGCACGCTGAGCAGCCGATCGCTGCTGAAGCGGCTTCCTGTTTTGGACCCGTTGCCGTTCGAACCAAGCCGCTATTTCCTTTTTCCGACGATTTCGTTAAATCAATGGCATATCGTTAAAAAAATCGGCGACGGCTCGTTTATGATCGGAAAGCTGATGAACGAAAAAGTGGCCTGGCTCGATCATGTCGAATGCTCAAGCCATCCGGCCGTCGAACGGTCCAAGCACGATCCCTCCGTCCGTTCCTTTCTGTATTTGACCAAATTTGCCTGCGCGGAAACCGTCGAGCACGATTGGGGATACGAGGTTCGCTGGGCGGACGTCCGCTACCTGCATCGCAAGCAATTCCCGTTCGTCGCCGTTCTGCTTATGAACAAGCAATTCGAAACGGTCGGTTCCTATGTCGGCTGGCAGAGCACGGACCGGCTATCCAAAAGGCTGAAGATGAATTCGTATTAAACTTATGTTACTATTAAAGCATCGTTGGCAAACGACCTGCCGGAATGCAGGCAGGCTGAAGAGCAAGGCGCAAAAACCGCGAATCAGCCTGCTTTTTTTCGTTTTCCCCCAGCACAAAAGAAGGCCCAAGGTTTCCCTTGAGCCTTACTGCTTGTTTGTGTATGGAAACGATTAGCGGACACCGCCGGACAGTTGTTGTTCAGCGATTTGCACCAGCTTTTTCGTGATGTAACCACCAAGGGAGCCAGCATCGCGAGATGTAACGTTTCCATAGTAGCCGTCTTGCGGAATGACTACGCCCAGAGATTGAGCAGCTTCCAATTTCATTTGTTGGAGAGCTTGGCGTGCTTGAGGTACGACGAGTTGGTTGTTGTTGTTGTTTCTGCCTGCCATTTGGAATTCTCCTTTCAATTCTGTACGTAATTTGTGGTGCAAGCTTATTATGTACAAGCGTTAGGAAACTATGCTTATGGGGAACTATATTTTTCGCTAACTTTATGACAAAAGGAGCGTTTTCGATGTCCAAACCGCTAGCGTTGTTATTTGCCGTCGTGTCGACGATTCTCATGTCGGCTACCGCTATATCGATCAGCCACAATCTTTGGGCAACGCTTATTTTAAGCATCGCGACCGTCGGGTTTATAGGGACCGGCTTTATGTTAAAAGGAAAAAAACGCCGCAGACAACAACAACCTCAAGGTTAGCCTTGAGGTTGCTGCTTTATACGCGCTTCTTTTTTTAAAATCTCGATTTAGAAGGTATGGAAAGCTTATGTGGCCAGAAAGCCCATGCGCTTCTTCACGTCCGCCAGCGTGCGGTCCGCCACGGCTGCCGCCTTCTCCGCTCCCCGTTTCAAAATATCGTAAATTTCGCCGGATTTCCGGATTTCGTAATAGCGGTTTTGGAGCGGCTCGAGCACTTCGATAATCCGTTCGGCAAGATCCTTTTTGAACGGGCCGTAGCCTTGCCCTTCGTACGCCGCTTCGATTTCCGCGATCGACATTCCCGATACTTGGGCGTAAATGCTGATCAGATTGCTGACTTCCGGCTTCGCGGACGGATCGTATTTAATTTCCCGGCCGGAATCGGTCGTCGCCCGGCTAATTTTTTTCCGGATGACGGACGGGTCGTCGAGCAACGCGATATAGCTGCCCGGATTCGGATTGCTTTTGCTCATTTTTTTGCTTGCGTCGTCGAGCGACATGATGCGTGCCCCTACTTCCGGAATATAGGGCTCCGGAATCGTGAAATATTCGCCGAACCTGGAGTTAAACCGGTGCGCCAAATCGCGGGTAAGCTCCAAATGCTGCTTCTGGTCGTCGCCAACCGGAACGAGATCCGCGTTGTATACGAGAATATCCGCTGCCATCAGCGCCGGATAAACGAACAACCCCGCGCCTACGGATTCCTTGCCGGCCGACTTGTCTTTAAATTGCGTCATTCTTTCGAGCTCGCCCATTCCGGTCAACGTCGTAAGGATCCAGCCAAGCTCGGCATGGGCCCGAACATGCGATTGCACAAAAACGTTGGACTTGTCGGGATCAATGCCCGCGGCGATAAACAGCGCCGCCACCGCCTCCGTTTGCTCGCGCAGCGCCTCCGGCTCCTGCGGCACCGTAATCGCATGCAGGTCCACGACCATAAAATAACATTCCTCGCTATGCTGCAGCTTGACGAAATTGCGCATCGCGCCGATATAATTGCCGAGCGTCAGCTGCCCGCTTGGCTGAATGCCTGAAAGTACTTTACCCATTTCGATCATACTCCTTCATTTTTTTGTACCTCCCCAAACCCCTCCAATGGAGGGGCCCCAAGGGGCTCGCCCCTCTGGACACCCCTTTCTACCTCCCCAAACCCCTCCAATGGAGGGGCTCCAACGGGCTCGCCCCTCCGGCCACCCCGAAAGAGCGTGCCTTCTACGCGGCCGGCGTTGACAATCACACGAGATCGAGCCGCTTGTCCTGACGGACAAAGCTCTCCTTCCCGCTTCTTACGCCACGTTGCCGCCTCGGGTGCATCCTGCCGCAAAGGCGCTTTAAGCCAGACTTTCTACCGAACCCCTCGCTCTTGTCCCCCAGGGGACAAAGCTTTACTTTCCCGAGCCCAAACAAAGCTTTACTCTCGCCACCCGTTCGGGGATCGAAAATCCCTTCGGGATTAAAGTGAAATAGGGAAGCTGTCACCAAAACGCAAAAAAGCCCCTCGCCGCAAGGGACGAGGGACCGTGGTGCCACCCTAATTCGCTTTGACAGCCGCCGCCTGGGCGCCATGAAAGCCTTGATGCTCCGTAACGGGGAACAGCCGGAGAAGAATCGGCATTCTGGACGAACGCGTTCCTCTTCCCTGCTCGGGGGCCCATTCGGATTCGGTCCATGTACCGGTTTGCACCTGACACCGGCTCTCTGTCAGCATGGATGCCGCTCTTACTTGTTCCCGTCATCGCATTTTCATTTACTTTAAACCTCTCCGCCATGCATGTCAAGGAGTTTGCCGTTTCCGGAGCTTGGGTGCTTCGAAGGCGAGCGGTAGCTCCAATTCGCCATGTTGTAGTTCGATTCGTAGCTAATGCTAGCCGACCAAGAGGCAGTGCTGGGACGAACGGCGAAGTCGTAAAGAATTTCGCCATGTGTCCAGTCACGTCTAAACTTCAAAGCCTCAATAGCCAATTTTCTGAAGGCATGTACTTGAGACGGCGACATCCCTTGTCCAATTTTCTCCATTTTTCCGTCTTTAAACTCAATTGGGTTATTTTTCAGCCCGAATTTGCCGATAGCGTTATTACGGATATGTATCATAACCGTCCCCGCCGAAGCATTCGTAAGTTCACTCTCTAACTGGCGAAACACGAAATCGATTTGTCTCGCCAACGGCATAGCATCTAGTTCCACCTTATTGCTCCTCCTCCCGAAATTTTATATTCTTGTTTTATTTTCTAGTTCTTGGTGCTTATTATAGAGTCTATTGAATTTTTTTACAATACATAATTTGAGAATTTTTTCGAACATTCGCACTATTAGTTGATTACTGTCGAACTATTGCGATATATGAAGTAAGTATGTAGACCTATGTCGAAGGGAGATGATATAATATGGATAATCTTACTAAAGGAGCGCTTTCTTATGAAGGAATGGTTTGAAAGTTTAACGGTTCGCCGCAAGCTGATGCTGATGAACTATGGCGCCTTTACCGTTACGGCAGCCCTCTTCATCTCGATTGTCGGTTTCAGCGGCGGCAAAGTCTGGATTGCTTTGATTGCGGCTATCATTCTTGCCCTTGCCATTCAGCCTGTTGTTTCATTCCTGGACTCCTCGATCCGCAGCTCATTCTCCGAAATGTCCGACGCAGCTTACCGAATCTCGAAAGGCGACTTCACGCACAAAATCGACATCAGCACGGCAGGTACGCTGGGCGAACTCGGCCATTCCTTTAACAGCATGATCGATAAACTGCGCGATATTCTAACCGAGACGACGACCATTACCCGACATGTCTCGGAAACAAGCCGCAATATTTTCGAAAGCAACTCCGAGATCCAACGCGTGATGGAGCAAGTGGCGGTATCGGCCACGGAGCTAGCCACAGGCTCCAACGAAATATCGTCCAGCGTTTCCGGCATTTCCGGGTCCATCGCCGATATCGAAAACCTCGTCTCGAGCTATGCCGCTTCGACGAAAGAAATGAACAAACGGTCCGACGCCATGCTGGAGCTGGTGGAACGCGGGCGGCAAGCGCTTGATTCGCAGTCCGAAGGGATGCAGAAGAACATCGCCGCTACGACGAATGTGTCGGAAACCATTCAAGATCTTTCGCAAAAAGCGCAAGGCATATCTTCCATTACCAAAAGCATTTCGGAAATTGCGGACCAGACCAACCTGCTGTCGCTGAACGCTTCGATCGAAGCCGCCCGCGCAGGCGAGCACGGCAAAGGCTTTGCGGTCGTCGCCCAGGAAGTCCGCCTGCTGGCCGAGCAATCGATGGCTTCGACCAAGCAAGTATTCGGTCTGGTGAAAGGCATTACCGAAAGCATTAAGCATACGATTGAAACGATGAAAATCAATGAGGAGATCGTCAGCCAGCAGTCGGAAAGAATTCGCGAGACCGAGCAGGTTTTCGTCGAGATGGCAACAAGCATTCAGTTCATTACGGATCAAATCGCCGCATTCGCCAGGGAAAGCGACGTCATGCTGGAAAGCGCCCGCAATATTTCCGCCGCGATCCAAAACATTTCGGCGATTACCCAGCAATCGGCCGCCGGAACCGAGCAAGTATCCGCGGCCATGAACGAACAAATCGCGTCCGTACAAGCCGTGGTCCATGAAACGGAACGGATGCTGGCCATGGCAACCCAGCTGCAAAGAACGATTCAAGTGTTCAAGATCAAATAACGGCTGCAAAACGGGAAGCGCGCGGGGCGTTTCCCGTTCCCCCCCGCCCTGGAAATGAATGATTCGGACTCAACGGGACACACTATCCGGTATGCCTTTTCATTAGCATTAAACCGATTTTCAAGCGGAGGTCCCGGTATGAAAAAGCTAGAGAATCGATTTCGTCTGCTCTTAACCGCCCTTTTTTTCGCCATGTCCGCCGTTTCCGGCATAGGTTCTCCCGCCGCCGCCGCTCCGGCCGTCCCCGCGAGCGAGCAGCAGCGGAACGATATGACCTGGGTCCGATATAAGCAAACCTTTCCGGGCCATTTCGTAACGAACGGGGCCAGGGACGCCAAAAAAGTGGCGTTAACGTTCGACGATGCGCCGGACCCCCGTTTTACGCCGCAAATATTGGATATATTGAAGGAGCAGCATGTCCGGGCGACGTTTTTTATCGTCGGTTACCGTGCCGAGGATCATAGAGAGCTGGTACGCCGGATTCATCGGGAAGGGCATGAAATCGGCAATCATTCCTATAACCATCCGAACTACGCCGAGCTGCCCCTGGAACAATTCCAAAACCAAATCCTGAGAACGGACCGGGCCATTCGAAAGATCGCCGGTTATTCGCCTCGTTTTATTCGTCCGCCTTACGGCGAGCTTCGCTCCCGGCAGATGAGATGGCTAAGCGAACACGATTATACCGTCGTGAATTGGGACGTCGATTCTGTGGATTGGAGAAATACGGCAAGCTCCGACGTTCTAATGAATATCCGGAAAACGCTGCGGCCGGGCTCCATCGTGCTTCAGCATGCCGGAGGCGGAGACGGACAGGACTTGTCCGGCACGATCGCCGCGCTCCCCGCTTTGATTGAAGAGCTTAAGGAGCAAGGCTTCGATATCGTCCCGTTGTCGGAGCTGCTCGGCCAGCCGGCGGCCAGGCGCTTGAAATAAAACAGCCGTCCGTCCTTTGGATGAAAGGACGGACGGCTTATGGACCTCGCTAGAGGATTTCTCATTTTAAGATTTGGACTTCTATGTTCTGAATGCCGAATGTTCTGACTTCCGCTTGGCTGCCCGGGATAAAAATATCGATCCGGTTGCCCTTGATGGCTCCGCCGATATCCGCCGCTTTCGCGACAAAACCGCCGGCCGGAAGATTCTCATGCTCGTAGCCGGTAATATAAAGCTTCGTGCCTAACGGAATGACGTCCGGATCGACGGCTACCGTTCCAAGCTTAAGCGGATTGCCGAAATAATCGACGGCGCCCCACTTGCCGTTCTCCGAAGCTGCGGAAGAATAAGCGGTAGCCTTAATGTTCAACGTTTTGGATACGCGATACGACTTCCCATCCGCCGTTACGGATTTGGCCGATGCCGGTGCCGCTTTAACGGTTGCTTGAGCTGTCGAAGGAATCGTGATCTTAAGGCCTTTGTACAGATTAAACGGATTGACGCCCGGATTCGCCTCCTGAAGCTTGTTCACCGTAACGCCATACTGTTTGGCAAGCTTCCAGAACGTATCGCCGTCCTTGGTCGTATAAGTGGACGCCGCGCCATGAGCGGGACCTCCAAACAACATCAACGATAACCCGAATGCCAAGACAGCCGCCGGAATCTTCTTCTTCATCGTCTCATCCTCTCCACCTAACCGTTGATTATGTAACCGGACGCCCTGTCCGGTTAAGACAACATGAAACGGCCGAATATTAGCCCGTAAACTCCTGCACCCATTCGCCGTTTACATAACCGACACCGATCTTGGTGAATTTAGGGTTCAAAATGTTTTTGCGGTGACCTTCGCTGTTCATCCATGCATCCATAACTTCTTGCGGCGTTTTTTGCCCGGAAGCAATGTTTTCGCCGGCATAAGAGTATTTGACGCCAAACTCGGTCATCATATCGAATGGCGAGCCGTAAGTCGGAGACGTATGGCTGAAGTAGTTATTGACGTCCATATCCTTTGCCTTCGCGACGGCTACTTTCGTAAGAAGCGGGTCCGATTTCAATGCGGGCAATCCGGCCGCTTTGCGTTCCTTGTTCACCAGATCGACAACTTGAGCTGCATAATCGCTTTTGGAAGCCGTAGTTTCACTTCCTTCATTCGTTGTTCCTGCGCTCGGCTGCGTTTCCGTACCGGCCGCCGGCTTGGCAGCCGTTCCCGAGCTCGGCTTTTGGGCAGTCGCTGCGCCTTGTTTAGCCGATTGATTTTTCAGGTCAGCCAACAGTTTATTCAAATCGATGCCGTATTGTGCGGCGATCTGTTTCATTTGTTGTAAATTCGTCGTTTGCACCGTAATGAATTTGTTGTTCCCGTTCGAGACGGCTGCCGATGCCGCATGCGCTTGAGGCGCCATTACGCCGGTGCCGATCAAAGCGGCTGCTGCCATTGCGGCGAATCCGAAACGAATCGATTTCTTATTCATAGATGTTCCCCTCCATGTTTGCTAATAAGTGTCATCTTCGTTCTCGACATGAGTATCGTAACATGGCCTTTCGGCGGGTTTCATGTCTCAAAAACTTCCAATTGCCCGTTAAAACGGCCGTTAAAACCGAAAATGAGAAGCTGCTCACATTCGCGAAAAAGACTTTAGCCCTAGACGCGAACTGCTTTTGTAAAACGCTTTCTTAATTGTTATCGGCAGATAGCCTGTCCAAGATTAGAATATGCTCATATTTATGTTTACGCCGTACCGGGGGCCAACAAAGGCTAAAACGGCGGTTAGAGGCGGCAAAGAGCGCAAAAAGCTTCCTTCCCCGGCAAGGGAAGGAAGCTTTACTTGATCGAAAATATGAACGATTAGTTCAATTGGACGAAACGACCCGATGCTTGAGAGTCGAACGCGCTAAGAATAACTTGCAAAGACTTGCGGCCTTCTTCGCCCGGAATCGGTACGGCGGTATCGTTAACGATAGCGTCGACGAAAGCGTCGATTACGCCGCTGGAAAGCTGCTTTTCGTTCGTCGAAATGGCGCCGACCTTATATTTCTCCACGGTGCCGTTACGAAGCTCGACGATGACTTGATCGTTCTCGTCCGTGCCGATCTTCATAATGCCGTTCTCGCACCATAACATCGTACTGTTGTCTTCGCCCTTGTAATACGTCCAACTGGCCACCAGCGTACCCATCGCCCCGCCTTTCATGCGGAGAAGAACGGCGGCGTTGTCGTCCACGTCCGTGCCCTGCTTATGCTGCGTGCCGACAAAGCCGGCCACCTCGGTCACCTCATCCTCCAGCAGCCAGCGGATCAGATCGGATTTATGCACGCCAAGGTCGCCCATCGCGCCCATAATCGCTTCCGGCTTCCGGAAAAACCAGCTGTCCGCGCCGTCGACGCTCCAAGCGTCCGGCCCCGGATGCCCGAACGATGTCCGGAACGTCAGCACGCGGCCAAGCACGCCGGATTTCAAAATTTCTTTCGCCTTGACATGAGGCGGGAAAAAGCGCTGGTTATGGCCTACCATCAGCTTGACGCCGTTCTTGGCGGCCGCTTCGATCATCGCTGCCGCTTCCTCGTCCGTAACGGCCATCGGTTTCTCGACAAGTACATGCGCCCCGGCATTGGCGGCCGCAATCGACATCGGCGCATGAAGGTAGTTCGGCGTGCAAACGCTGACCGCTTGCGGTTTCGCTTCGGCGAGCATCGTTTCAAAGTCGGCGTACGCCTTGCCGCCGTGCTGGCTTGCGAATTGCTCGGCGCGCTCAATGACCGGATCGACGAACGCGACAAGCTCCACGTTCGGATTAGCCGCATACTCCGGAATATGACGATACTTGGAAATGGAACCGCAACCTACGACTGCAACCTTGATTTTGCTCATTTGTGATCCCCTTTTCGATTAGGAATAGATTTGGTTCGTTTTAAGCCATTGCATGCTTTCGGCAACCGCTTCGAGCGGAGGACGCTCGCAGTTGTCCTGCTCGACGATAAGCCACTCCACGCCCGCTTTGCTTGCGCTTTCGGCGATTCGCTTAAGCGGAAGCTCGCCGCGGCCCAATTCGACCGTATCGATCCGGCCGTCTACCTTGCGGTAGTCCTTCAAATGCAGAAGCGGAAGGCGGTCTGCGTATTTGTCGATGTACTCGAACGGATCTTTCCCGGCGAATTGCACCCAGCCGATATCCATCTCGACCTTCAGCAGATCGGAGCCGATCCGATCGTAAAGAGCGTCGAACGCGGGCTTGCCGTCCACTTCCACCTCAAACTCAAAATCGTGGTTATGGTAAGCAAACGCCAAACCTTCTTCGCGGAAACGCTTACCGAATTGTTCGAATTCGGCATACAGCGTTTTCCATGTATCCGCTCCGCGCATATCTTCCGGCAGCCAAGGGCAAATGGCGTATTGAGCGCCGATCGTTTTCAAATAACGAATTTCTTCGTCCAAATTTCCGCGCAGCAAATGAAGTCCGATATGAGCGCCGATCGCCTTCAGGTTCAGCTCCTGAAGCAAATCGCGGAGCGCTTCGGCTTCCATCCCGCCGTAGCCGGCAAACTCCACCCCTTCGTAGCCAAGCTCGGCCACTTTGCGCAGCGTGCCTTCCATGTCGGCTTCCGTCTCGTTCCGAAGCGTAAAAAGCTGCAGGCCGATTCCAATTTTACGCAATGTCGTTGCACCTCTTTTTTGGTTATGGTCGTAAAAACGTTTTTATTGAAAATTCATGCCGAAACGTTTCGTCCTTGGGCCAGGGCGGCGTTTCTGTTTCGTGTACAGGTCTAATTATAATTGGAACTTATATGGAAAGCAGCACGCGTTATTAGCCTTTTTTTATGCGATTTTGTTTTTCGGCATTTGTAGGAAACGAAACGGCCGGACGCGGCAGGCGAAAGGCCGTATGACGGAGAACTATAATTCAGGAATGGTACGAACTTATAAAGGAGGCCCTCCATGAACGCAAAGTCTTTATGGTTAGCGGTCGCGGGAGCCGCTATGTTGCTGACGGGCTGCGGAGAAGACGAGCCCGCGGCCGGCACGGTCCGGCAGGAAACCGGCTCCGCGCGCCAAGAGTCCGTTGCCGGACAAGCCAAGTTCGCCGTATTGGCTGCGAGACTGAATGTGCCGTGGGCCATAGACCAGCGCGGGGATGTATTCTACATCAGCGAACGGGACGGATCGGTTGCAACCGTCAGCGGCGATACGGTCTCGCGCAAGCCGGTCCGGTTAAACAAGCCGCTGCGCCGCGTCGGAGAAGGAGGATTGCTGGGCTTCGTCCTGCTGCCGGATTTCGACCGGAGCAAAACGGCCGCTGCGTATCATACGTACGAGCAGGACGGGGCGGTTTACAACCGGATCGTGCTGCTCAAGGAAACAGAAGGCGAATGGATGGAAACGGGAGCGCTGCTGGAGGGCATCCCCGGCTCCGACAACCATAACGGAGGCAGGCTCGCCATCGGTCCGGACAATCTGCTGTATGCGACAACCGGCGATACCTACAAGGAGGATCTGGCGCAGCGAACCGATACGCTGGCGGGCAAAATATTGCGCCTCGCGCTTGACGGAAGCGTGCCTGCGGACAACCCGTTCCCCGGCTCCTACATCTACTCGTACGGTCACCGCAACCCGCAGGGGCTGGCTTGGGATGCGCAAGGACAATTGTATGCGACGGAGCACGGTCCGTCGGGCGATCCCGGCGGGCACGACGAGATTAACCTCATCAAGCCGGGAGCGAATTACGGCTGGCCGCTCGTCATCGGGGACGCGACAAGCCCGGGCACCGAACCCCCTCTCTACCATACCGGCGATGAGACGATCGCGCCTTCCGGAGCGGCATTCGACAGCGCCGGCAGGCTGTTAGTCGCGGGGCTGCGCGGCGAGAAGCTGTTCGCCTACGACCCGGCTGACGGGAAGCTTAGCGGCCGCTTAAGCGGCGAAGGACGCATTCGCGACGTCAAAGTATACGACAGCTACATATATGTCGTGACCAACAATACGGACGGACGCGGTACGCCATCCGTCGAAGACGACCGGCTCATCCGGATCAAGCAATAGCCTGCGGCATAACGCGAAAATAACCCCTTATCGCGGCCAAGAAGCGCCTTGGCTCGGCATAAGGGGTTAAAGTGCATATGACCTTAGTTCTTACGGTTAACCTAATTGAATCGTAAACGATCCTTCGGCAAAACCTGCGGGAACCGAAACGACGCCGTCCTTCAGCTCGACTCCGCCTTGGGCGCCGACGATCGTTTCCGCGCCGCTGTATTTCAGGCTGAACGGCTTGCCACTGCCCGATACGGATACCGTAATCGCATTTCCTTCGCGGGCTGCGGTTACGTTAAGCTGAGGAGCGCCCTTCAGATCGCGGACGGTCGAGACGGCCTTGCGTCCGTCGGCAAGCTCGTAAATCGTCAGCTCGGCGCTGTCGGCATGGTCGTAGTCCGGCTTCAGATCGTTTGCGCCAAGCGCCACGATCGCGTTCGGGCGGACGAACAGCGGCAGGCTGAAGAAGTCGTACGTTTCTTTGCGCCAGGACCCGCCGGCCACTTTCTCTCCCGTCAGCAGGTGCGTCCAAGTCCCTTCCGGCAAGTAATATTTCACTTCGCCTTTCTCGGAGAATACCGGCGCAACCAGAATCGACTCGCCCAGCATGTACTGGCGGTCCAGAAACTCGGTCGTCGGATCTTCCGGGAACTCCAGAAGCATCGCCCGCATCGTCGGAATGCCCTGCTCGTGCGCTTCGGCCGCGGCGTTGTACAAGTACGGCATCAGGCGCGATTTCAGCTTCGTGAAGTGGCGCGTTACATCCACCGCTTCCTCGTCGTACGCCCAAGGCACCCGGTACGATTTGCTGCCGTGCAGGCGGCTATGGCTCGACAGCAGGCCAAACGCCAGCCAGCGCTTGAACACATGAACCGGAGCCGTATTCTCGAAACCGCCGATGTCGTGGCTCCAGAAGCCGAAGCCGGATAGGCCGAGGCTTAAGCCCCCGCGAAGGCTTTCGGCCATCGATTCATAGTCGGCGTAGCAGTCGCCGCCCCAGTGAACCGGGAACTGCTGGCCGCCGGCGGTCGCCGATCTTGCGAACAGCGTCGCTTCGCCTTTGCCGAGCTTCTCTTCCAGCACGTCAAAAACGACTTTATTGTAAAGCTGCGTATAGTAGTTGTGCATTTTCATCGGATCGGAACCGTCGTAATAAACGACGTCCGTCGGAATGCGCTCGCCGAAGTCCGTCTTGAAGCTGTCGACGCCCATGTCGACAAGCTCGCGCAGGTAGCCCGCGAACCATTCGCAAGCCGCCGGATTCGTGAAGTCGACAAGAGCCATGCCCGGCTGCCATAGATCCCATTGCCATACGTCGCCGTTCGGCTTCTTGACGAGATAGCCGTTAGCTTTGCCTTCGGCGAACAGGCGGGAGCGCTGCGCAATGTACGGATTGATCCATACGCAAATTTTAAGTCCTTTTTTCTTCAGGCGGTCCAGCATGCCGACCGGGTCCGGGAATACGCGCTCGTCCCATTTGAAATCCGTCCAATGGAATTCGCGCATCCAGAAGCAGTCGAAATGGAACACGTGAAGCGGCAAATCGCGCTCGGCCATGCCGTCCACGAACGAGTTAACCGTCGCTTCGTCGTAGTTCGTCGTAAACGACGTCGTCAGCCACAGGCCGAACGACCATGCCGGCGGCAGGGCCGGTTTGCCCGTGAGATCGGTATATTTGCCGAGCACCTCTTTGATGGAAGGGCCATCGATCACGAAATATTCAAGCGATTCGCCTTCGACGCTGAATTGCACTTTTTTTACTTTTTCCGAAGCGATTTCGAACGAGACGAGCTCCGGCTGGTTGACGAATACGCCGTATCCTTTGTTCGTAACGTAGAACGGAATGTTTTTGTACGCTTGCTCGGAGCTTGTGCCGCCGTCCTGGTTCCACGTGTCGACGACTTGGCCGTTTTTCACGAACGGCGTGAACCGCTCGCCGAGGCCGTACACCCATTCGCCTACGCCGAGGTCAAGCTCTTCGCGCACATATGCCGTTTCCTTGCCTTTCTTAATGTAGGCCATCGAACGCGGGCCGCTGCCGGTAATGCGCTCGTCGCCGCGGTAGAAATCGACCGCCCATTCCGGGCCTTTGCGGATATGCGCGCTTAAGCTGCCGCTTGTCAGCACGACTTTCTCGTCTGTTTCGACAATTTCGACGTTAACGGCGCTTTGCGGCGTAAGCTCGAATACCGGGCCGCGCTCCATCACGCCGAGGTTGTGAATGATTTTGACGCCGATCACTCCCGGCGCCGGCGAATGAAACCGGATCGTCAGCAGCATCGTATCAAGCATATTGGCTCTGCTCAGAATCGGACGCGGAGCCGCGTAGGCCGTCAAGACGCCGTCCTGCTGCTCGAAATCGTGGGCTTGGACCGCGCTGTTGACTTGGAAGCCTTCATGGATCAGCCAGTTGCCGTTTTGGAATTTCATACCTATCCGCCTTTCATTATGATTATCGGTTCATGTCCAAATGTTTCAAGGGAAGCTATGATCGCTTTAACTTGCTCTACATTTGCATTATACTGATAATAATTGCTGACAACTATCAGAATTATGCTTATATATAGCACGATTATGATGCAAGAACGTTTTACGGAAGAAAGGGGGATATGCCGTGGACAGGTCTATGCGGCATGCGCTCCATGAAAGGCGAATGCACGGCAGCGGCGATTTTCCGCTTGCGGCTTACGGGCTCGACATCGGCGCCGGGGAGATGGTCGTGGTTGAATGCCATTGGCATGCGGAAGCCGAATTTTTTTACGTTAAAGAAGGAGAAACGTTGTTTCAAGTGGACGACGACTACTTTCCGGTGCGCGCCGGCCAAGCGGTGTTTATCGACGGAGGCGACATACATGCCGCCCATTCGCTGAACGGGTCGCCGTGCTCGTTTCAAGCGATCGTATTTGATCCCCATATGCTCGACAGCTCCTCCTCCGACGCCGTGCAGCAGAAGCTTGTAACGCCGCTGGTCGAGCGGAGGCGCACGTTTCCCCGCCATATCCAAGGCGTCTCGGAATGGGAAATCGGGCTGCTCGGTTGGCTCCACAACCTCATCGAATGCTGCGGGAAGCAGGAGCCCGGCTATGAGGCTGCGGCGAAGGGCTGTTTATATTTCATGCTGCAGACGATAGCGGCCGAAGGGCGTTATGCGGACCGGAGCGAGACGACACCCGAAGAATCAAGCCGAAGAGAGCGATTAAAGCGAAGCATTTCTTATATTCAGCAAAACTACCGGAGACCGATCCGCATCCGCGAGCTGGCGGACCAAATTCCGATGAGCGAAGGCCAGTTTTTCCGCTTCTTCAAGTCGATGACGAGACAAACGCCGATCGAATATTTGAACGCGTACCGGGTTAATCAGGCTGCCGAGCTGCTGCTGCACAGCGAGCGGAAAATCGCGGACATCGCGCTGGACGTAGGCTTCGACCATATCAGCTACTTCGTCAAAGTGTTTCGCCGCACGATGGGCTGCTCCCCTTCCGAATACCGCAAGCAGCACAAAGCCGATTCCGCCGTACGGTAGTTTGCTCGTAAAGTTATAGGTCGCTGTCTTCGAAAACCAATGGGTAAGAGGATTTTTGTGACATATCGAAGCGATATTGTAACTTTTTTTTAAGAAACAATTAAGAATTGTCAGGTAAAATAAACTTGAACAATTGGAATGATTGGAGGTTATATCCGATGAGAACGCTCATTCTTTTTCAAAATAAAACCATTCCCGTGTACATTACCGAATCCAATAACAAAAAAGCGGTCGAGAAGCTTTCCATCGTGCTGAACCGAAAGCTGGAAACCGGCAAAAACGCCTTGAAAAAATGTCTTAAATCGCTCATCAGCGTAGAAATAACGGGCAGCGAAGCGACGCTGCATTCGTACAACGAGAAGGACACGCTTACGATATCGCTTTATTGAGACCAAGCTGAAACGATTATTGTTCCGATCAAGGACGAACCGTCTCGACGAGAAAATTCGGTAAAAGAAGTGAAATTGATACCGGACTTGTATTTGGAAAAAGCCGGATGCCCCGCGACGGGCATCCGGCTTTGTTTTCGTTAATCGAGATTTACGGGTACCGTTTCTATTATTCCGTTTCGGTATCTCCGGGATCTTCGGTCTGGCCTTCGTCTGCAGCTTGGCCGCCCATTCCGCCGCCGCGTCCGCCGAAGCCTCCCATGCCGACGCTGATGGTCGCGACTTGATCCTCCGACCCTTCGACCAGCGTGTACGTAATAATATCGTCCGCTTTCAAATCGCTGAGCGAAATTTCCGTTTCCTTCATTTCGTTGTTTTCGAACGTGCGCTTGACGATGGACGTCTCGTCCGTCACCGTAAGCGTAACCGTCTCGTCCGTGAACATGTCGTCCATGTTCATGCCTCCCGGTCCTCCGGGACCTCCGCCTTGCGGCGCATCCGACGGCGCGGCTCCCGCTTCATCCCCTTGCGGCGCATCCGACGGCGCGGCCGACGCATCCCCGCCTTGCGGCGGCTCGCCTCCCTGTCCCCTTCCGGTAAAGGAGGACGTATAAACGGTAACGGTCTGACCGTCGACCGATTTTACTTTGCCGAACGTCCCTCTCTCCATCCGCTGCGGGTCCCCGGTTCCTTCCGCGCCTTGCCCGTTTGCCGACGAAGTTTCCGCCGCCGTTTCCGCCGCCGTTTCCGCTACCGTATTGCCGCCTCCCGAATTCGCTCCGCATCCGGCGAGCACCGCCGCCAGAAGCGCGCTGCTCAGCGCTATTTTCCATGCATTGTTCATTGTCATCCATCCCTTCATTGTCATTTTTCGCTTGTACCATCGTATCAGCGCAATATGAACAATAGATGAATGACCCCTTAAACGGAGCTAAAAATATAGGCTACGCGCCTAAATCGCGGCTCAAGCCGGGCTGCCTCCGTCTCCGGCTGCTCAGCATGAATAACGCCGTCCCGGCAAAACCGCATGCGCCCGCCAGAACAAGCAGGCCCGGCAGCGGCACATGCGACGACAACGAAGCGCCAAGCAGCGGTCCCAGCGTGCCCCGCACCCCGAACATCATCAGATGAATGCCGAACACGGTCGCTTCCCTTCCCGGGGCAAGACGAACGATATAGGATAATATGCCGATATCCCATATCGCTTCCCCGACGCCTTGAATCCCGTTGCCGAGTACGACGGCGGGATAAGTGCCCCACAGCCCGTACAGCAGCGGCACAACGCCGTACGCCCCGATCCCGACCGTCAGCGTATAGCGGATATCGAAGCGGTCGATAAAGCGGCCGGCCAGTCCGTATGTAAGCAGAAGACCGGTAAAATAAGCGATCCGGGCGTAACCGATCTGCGTATTGCTGAGCCCAAGCACATCGACCTGGATAATCTGGTACAACGGATTCGCCAGCATGTTGCCGAAGCCCGAAAAGGTCGTCGCCAGCAAAAAGACGGCCAGCGTCTTGTTGCCGGACACGAGCGCCCATTGGTCGCGCAGCGAAAACCGGTTTGAAGCGGCAGAGCCTGGCGCCGCATGCTTGGGCAGCCGAAGCCATTGAAACAGGGCGATTGCCGCCGTACCCGTAACGGCCGCCGCGATAAGCGGTCCGGACGGACCGGCCGCGTCGGACCAGCTGCCGACCAAATAAGCGAGCGGAATCATGAACGCCCCCATGGCCATCCGCACGTAACCCATCAGCCTGCCCCGGACGTCGGAAGGATACATCCGGGAAACAAGCGAAGCGTACGCGGGCGACTGAATGCCCATCAGCAACTGATAAACAATGGCGGTCGCCACATAAACGGACGGTTGCGGATAAAGAGCCGGGCCGACGAGCAATAAACGCCCGATCGCGTTAGGCAGGACGACAAAAGGCCGCGGACTGCGGCTTTTCTCGATCCAAACCGCCCACAGCGGCGAGAAAATAAGGCCGATCGCCGGAGCGGCGGACAGCAAGCCGACCTGCAGGTTGCTCGCTCCTTGCTGAATGGCGAAGGGCATAAAAAACTGGTTCATGACGACCGTAAACAAGCTGACCAGGCAGGAGGTTCCGAAATCGAGGCGGGCGTTGTGCCAAACGCGCGGCGTCATCGGAATTCCCAATCTCATGAAGCGGCCCTTGTATCTCATTGAGCTTCGTTCCTTCTTTCCGCGGCAAGCCTGCTGCCCGCCGCCTTGCGTCTAATCTTTAATTAGAGCAAAAATCGTATGGAAGCGCAAGCAATTGTTCCGGAAGAAATGAAACGCGTTCTTTTATGCAAAAGCCTCTTCTCAAGCCCGAAAAACGGTCTTCATTCGGAGGCCGGACCGCGCCGGACGGACAGCTGCTTCACCCCTGCCATAAAGGCGCCGAGCGATAGCCGCAAGCTTTCCCGGACGTCAAGGGGAATGCCGAATCCGCCTTTGCTCTGGATCGAAGCGAATCCGTGCAGCAGGCTTCGCAGTCCCCGGACGATATGGATCGCCTCCGTATCGTCAAGCCCGTACGGCTGCAGGATGCCGACGATCAGATCGACCGGCTTCGACGCGGCTTCTTGGATGTCCGGGTCGCTTTGGTCCTTCAGCGTCGCTTCGTACAGCCCCGGATGGTTGCCGGCAAACCGCAAATACGCTTCGCTAAGCGCGTAAACGGCATCGTCCCCCGCGGCATCCTTTACGGCGGCGGCAAGCTCGCCATTGAAGCTTTCCAGACTGTAAAGCGCCAGCTTGCTCCGCAGCTCGGTCAGTCCGTTAACGTGATTGTACAGCGAAGGCGAGCGTACCCCAAGCTTCTGTGCGAGAGACGCAAGCGTCAAGGCGTCCCAGCCTTCCTGGTCGACGATATCCGCGGCCGCCGCTACCAGCGTTTCCGCGTCAAGTCCCGCTCTTGGCGACATGGTTCTCCCGCTCCTTCGCTTTCAAATTCCGATCCGCTTCTTCGACGGCCTTCCGCATAAGCGTCACCGGGTTAACCAGCATCGGCCCATGACCGGCGGCCAAGACGGACGGTTCCAGCTCCAGCAGCTTGCGCGCGGATTGAAGCGACGTCCGCTTGCTCCAGGTCGCCATCGCCGGGAACGGGAAGAGCAAACGAAGCTGTCCGGACACGGCGAGGCCGGCCCTTGTCTGGAACGCGTCGCCGACAATCAGCGCACGGTCGCGGACATCGAGAAACGACATCGCCCCCGGCGTATGCCCCGGCGTTGCGACGGCGAGCAGAGATCCTACCTGGTCGCCGTCCCGCAGCAGCACGTCCGGCCTTGTCGCCGTTTTTTTCGGCACGCCGCCTTTGACCGGCGTCTGCTCCTCTTCCGGATCAAGCGACACGTCCCCCGCGAGAAGCCGGGCGTCGCGCGCCGATATATAGACGTTCGCTTCCGGCAGCTCGCGCTTCAAGACGTCGAGCGCGCCGACATGATCGTCGTGCGCATGCGTAAGCACGATTCGCTTAATCGGCTTGCCGATCCGGCGGGCCGCTTCCAGAATGCCTTTCGCGCTATACGGAAGCGCGGCGTCGATTAGCGTCAGCCCGTCTTCCTCTTCGACCAAATAGCAGTTGACCGGAAACAGGCGCGGAAGAAAAGAAACTTGCGTCAAATACCCGATTTTCGTCGTTTTCATCGTTAACCCTCCAAAACTAATATCGTTAGTTTTATAATAACTAATGGTATTAGTTTTTGCAAGCCCAATTTTCCGGTCGCCAACAAAATAAGCATCCCCTGCCGCCAACTACGGTTCGACTCAAGGGATGCTTTCCGTTCGGCAGTGTACTGGCGGCGGCTTTGCCTTACGGCCGGGCTTTCGTTGCGCGGCTTGCTTCAAAGCGGTATCCGCCGCCGCGCTTGAACGCCTCCGGCGACATGCCCGTCTGCTGCTTGAACATGCGGCTGAAATGCGCCAAATGCTTAAAGCCAAGCCGCAGGCTGACCTCCGTTACGGGAAGCTCCGGCTGGAGCAGGAACAACATTTTCGCTTCGTTGATTCTGCGCCGGTACACGTACTGGAAGATCGTCACGCCCGTCACTTCTTTAAAAACTTTGGACAAATACGATTTCGTCAAATGAAGCTTCTCCTCAAGCTGCTCCATGTGCAAATCTTCCTTGTAGCATGCTTCAAGCGCCGTCACGATGTCCTGAACGACGCTTTCTTTGCCTGCGGAAGCTTCCGCTTTATCCATCATCGGCTGCATGCACTGCTCGTATATAAAATAAAGCAAATCGACGAAAGCAAGCGTCAGCCGTCCGGTTCCGACCGCGTCGCCCCGCTTGTTGTGCCCGTGCATCGCGAGCAGAATGCGCTCCGCCTCCTCCTTGCGTTCGCCGCTAAGCCGCAGCCGATGGTTTCTCAGCTGTTCGAAGGGCTGCAGGATGTTGACGGCGTTCGGCAGCTCGGCGTAGGGCTTGACGAACGACGGCTCGAAGTGGACGATCGAACGGATGTACGGAACGTGTGTATCCACCTTCGGGCGGTGCAGCGTCATGCCGTACATAATGATCAAATCGCCCGGCGCAAGGGCGTATACTTTATCCCCGATCAAATAATTGCAGCTGCCCTCATGGAAGTAATAAACCTCGTAGAAAACGTGGGAATGGAACTGCAAATCGATTGGCTTATCCGACCGGTAGATAAAATCGATCATCCCGCCAGCAGCTCTCTCATATATTCGGCAAAAGCATGCAGCATATCGCGCGAACGCTCATATTCGCCGCTGAAATCTTCGACGCCGAGGTAGCCGTCGTAGCCGACCGCGCGCAAATCCGAAACGACCTGCCTCCAGTCGACGACTCCCGTCTTCATGCCGGCCCACCGAACGCTCCACGTTGCCGTTTCTTCCGGCACCCCGGCTTCCCGGGTCCAGGCCGCGTTTTTGACATGGACATGAGCCAAATACGGGCCAAGCAGCTCCATCCCCATTCTGTAATTCTCGTAGCCTTCATGCACCATGTTGCCGGGATCGTACAAGACGCCCACATGATCCGGGCTCAGCCCTTCAAGCAGCCTGACGGCCGCCGAAGCGCTCGCCGCGATCGTGCCGTGATGCGTCTCGATCAGCCCTTTCACCCCGTAGCGGGCGCAAAGCTCGGACGCTCCCCGCAAATAATCGCGCTCCAGCTTGAACAGCTCGTCGAACCGCTTCGTCCGGTCGTAGCCCGGTACCCCAAGGCGAATAAAAGATGCGCCAAGCCTCCGGGCGACGCGCAGCACCTCCTCGGTGGCCGCCAGATCGCCGGCCAGAAGATAAGGCGTGACGCTGATGGTCTTAAGGCCCGCCGTCTCCGCCGCTTTGCCGAAGCGGTCGGCCATTTCGTCGCCTCCGGAAGGCAGGATGGTGCACAGGTTGTTGCCCCACGGCGACGGCTTCATCGAAGCGGCGCCCTCCGGCGCTTCCTTATAACGCCATTCGATCCCTTCGATGCCCGCCTGCTTGGCGGCTTGGGCCAGCTCCTCCGGCGACAGCTCCGGCGTCGCAACCGTAAATACGGATAATTTCATCCCGATCGTAACCTCCTTATCGTTCGCTATTTATCGCTCCCTATTTATCGTTCGCTATTTATCGTTCGTTATTTCGTCCGAACCGCCTCGAGCTGAGCCTTGAGGCAAAGCTCCGCCGCCTTGAAGGCGTGAGCCTGCGTCATCGCGTTCTCCGTCCGGTTTAAACAATCGAGAATAAGCGCTCCGAAATACGGATAACCGACTTTCCCGTTGACGTCGAGATGCGTCTCGCCTTCGCCGTTGACGAGATACAGCTGATTGCCCCTCGACTGCCGCGCGATATCCACGTATTTGCGAAGCTCGATATAACCTTTAGTGCCGAGAATGACGGTCCGCCCGTCGCCCCATACCGACAATCCGTCCGGCGTCAGCCAATCGACGCGAAAATAATTCGTCGCCCCGTTATCGCCGATCAACGTCGCATCGCCGAAATCCTCCAGCTCCGGATAGTCCGGATTGTTGAAGTTGCCGACCTTGCTGCTCTGCACCCGGGCATCCTTGCAGCCGGCGTAATAAAGAAACTGCTCGATCTGATGGCTGCCGATGTCGCACAAAATGCCGCCGTATTGCTCCTTGCGGAAAAACCAGTCCGGCCTTGAAGCCGCGTTCAGCCGATGCGGTCCGAGCCCAAGCACCTGCACCACTTGGCCGATCGCGCCGTCTTTGACGAGCTGGCCGGCGAACTCGGCGCTTTCGACGTGAATCCGCTCGCTGTAATAAACGGCGTATTTGCGGCCCGTCGCCGCGGCCGTCCGTCTGGCGGCCTCCAGCTGCTCCAGCGACGTAAACGGCGTTTTGTCGGTGAAGTAGTCTTTGCCGTGCTCCATCACCTCGACGCCAAGCGCTCCTCTCTCGTTCGGAATCGCGGCCGCCGCGACGAGGGCGATTTCTTTGTCCTGCAGGATTTCTTCCTTGGAAGACGCGGCGCGCACCCCCGGATACTTGTCGCAGAACGCTTTTACTTTGGCCGGGTCGGGATCGTAAACGAGCTTCAGCGTTCCTCCCGCTTCCAGCAAGCCGTTGCACATGCCGTAAATATGGCCGTGGTCGAGCCGCAGCGCCGCAAAAGCGAACTCGCCGGCCTGGACGACCGGCTTCGGCTTGCCTTCAGGCGCGTAATTCATCCCGTTAGTCGCATTCATCCTTCTTTTCTCCTCCTTCGGTTAATGTGTTCCGCTCACGTCAAGCGTTATTCCTTCCGTCTGCGGCTTGCGGAAGGTCGATTCCCGAATGCGTTCCTGCAGCTTCTCGTAGAACAAATCTTCATCGATCGGAAAATCGACCCAATCGTTTATCCAAGTCGACAGCAGCATGGCGTTGGACAACATCAAGCCGTGAATGCCTTCCTCGCCCGGGGCGAGAAGCGGCTTGCCGTGAAGAATGGCATCGGCCCAGTCCTGCGTAATGGCCCGGTGCTGCCCTTCCTCCTGTTTGACGGGAATGTCGATTTTCCAGCATTCGGGCTGGCCGAAGCCGCCTTGGTACATTGCGTTGAATTCCGTTTCCGGCTGCCGCAGCCGCCAGAACGTCAGCTTGCCGTCCTCGACGACGATTTTGCCGCGTTCTCCCGATACCTCGAACCGGTTCGTGCCGGGCGACTCGAACGTGCTGGTCACGAAAACGCCCGTCGCCCCGTTCTCGTACTCCACGTACGCCGTGACGTCGTTCTCCACCTCGATGTTCCGGTATTTGCCGAACGAGCAAAAGGCGCGCATCCGCTTCGGCTTCAGCCCGGTCGTCCATTGCCACAGATCGAGCTGGTGCGGGTCCTGGTTAATGAGCACGCCGCCGCCCTCGCCGGCCCACGTGCCGCGCCAGCCGCCGGAATCGTAATAGCTTTGCGAGCGATACCAATTCGTAATGATCCAATTCGTGCGGCGCACCTCCCCAAGCTCCCCGGAGACGATCAGTTCCCGCAGCTTCGCGTACAGCGGGTTCGAGCGCTGATTGTACATAATGCCGAACACTTTGCCGCTCGCCGCCGCCGCTTCGTTCATCTCCCGAACCTGCTTCGTATACACGCCGGCGGGCTTCTCGATCAAGACGTGCAGCCCGTACTTAAGCGCTTTAATAGCCTCGGGCGGATGGTCGTAATGCGGCGTGCAGATCAAGACACCGTCGACGGTGCCGGAGCGGTACATGTCTTCCGTATCCGTAAACGTTTTCAGATGTTCGCCGAAACGGGAAACCGCCTGATTCAGTTTTTCCCGGCTTTGATCGGCGACGGCCGTCAATTCGACGCCTTTGACTGCTCCCTTAGTCAAATAATCGGCATGCCCGCATCCCATATTGCCCATTCCGACAATGCCGAGCCTGATTCGTTCCACGTTGAACGCCCCTTTTCCTCCAAAGTGTTATATGCTGTCATTGTAACATGGAAACGACTTGCGAGTCTTAATCGTCGGGAGCCAATTCGGCTTGCTTATTTAACTGTGGTTGTACTGATCCTTTAAAGGACGATTACCGTTCAGCCTCCTTATAGTCCCCAAAGCTTAGTACGCAAAAAACGCCCGGCGGCCCTTTTCAGGCCGCCGGGCGCTTGCCCCCTGCGCGGTTAAAGCGTTTTGACCATCGTGACGTGCGGAATGCCTTCCTCCATGAACACGTCCGATACCGTTTCGTAACCGAGCCTCGCGTAGAAAGGCTCGGCATGCGTCTGGCCGTGCAGCTTCGCTTTGGCAAGGCCTTGCTCGCGGGCGATTTCCTCAAGCGCGAGCATCACGCCTTTGCCGACCCCGTATTTCCGGTAATCGGCCCTTACGCATATCCGCTCGATTTTCGCGTATTCGCCCACCGTACGAACACGCCCCGTCCCGGCGGCTTGCCCGTTCCAATAGGCCAGCACATGCGCCGCCTCAGCCTCGTGCTCGTCGATTTCGACGTCCGGATTTACGCCTTGCTCCTCGACGAATACTTCCATCCGGATACGGTATGCTTCATCCATCTGCTCTTTGTTTACAATACGCACGACTTCCAACATATCTGCTTCTCCTCTTTCGATTCGGTCGTTTCCGATTCGTATTCTTATACTTGTTCCGTTTCTTCCAGAAACAGCGGCACCAGTTCGATGCCCGCCGCCGAGATGCGCACAAGCCCCTTGTCCGAGATGCGGAGCGTCGGGATGACCACGAGGGCGAGCAGCGACAACGTCATAAACGCATAATTCAAATCGCATCCTGCGGCGGCGAGCGCCCTGCTGACGGAGGCCGATTGCTCCGCAACGGTCTCGAACGGCTCGGTCGACATCAGTCCCGCAATCCGAAGCGGGAATTCGGCCGCCCCCTCTTCCGACATGACGGCAACGCCGCCTTGCATGCGGATCACGGCGTTAGCCGCCTCGGCCATAAGCTCGTCCGAGCTGCCGATGACAAGCACGTTATGGCTGTCGTGCGCCACGGTCATCGCAATAGCCGCCGGCTTGCGGAAGCGGATATTCGCCACAAGACCGACCGAGCGGTTGCCGGTGCGGTGATGGCGCTCAAGCACGGCGATTTTGCACAAGCCGCTTGCCGGATCCAAGGCGATTTGCCCGTTTTCGACCGGAACCTTTACATGGATTTCGTGTGTTTCCACATGGTTTTCCCTAACCTCGATCGCACGGACGCCAGCCTCTCCCGACGCGACAGGAGCCTTGATCGCAAACCAATCGGCGGCAACGCTCGGCTCCAGACGCACGGACTGCAGCATCTCCTCCGGATAGGCATACGGCGCCAGCTCGACGGTCATCCGCCCGTTTTCCGCGACGACGACGCCGGCCGCGATCGTCATGACCACGTTGACGTCCGCCAGATTGCCGTCCAGCAAAATTATGTCCGCATAATTGCCCGGGACGATCGCGCCGATGTCGCGCTGCAGGCCGAACCGTTCGGCGGTATTGATCGTCGCCATCTGAAAGGCGGTCACCGGCTTCACGCCTTGCGATATCGCATGGCGGACGACAAAATCCATATGGCCTTCGTCGCGAAGCGATTCCGAGCTTCGATCGTCGGTGACAAGCATCATGCGCCGCGTGTCGATGCCGGACTCGGTGTGCGCCTTAATCGTCTGCGCGACGTCATGCCATGCCGACCCTCTCCGCATTTTCGCATACATGCCCAGCCGAACCCGCTCGATGACGTCGTCCGCCGTAACGCATTCATGATCGCCCGTTACGCCCGCGGCGGCATAGACCGGCAGGCGCCAATCGTCGGCCGCCCAGGTGAAATGGCCGTCTACGAACCTTCCGGCTTTTAGCGTCTCCTGAATTTCGCCGATCATTTTATCGTCGCCGTACACGACGCCCGGGAAGTTCATCACTTCTCCAAGCGCAATGACGTCTTGGCCCCAAGCATACGCTTCCGCCACATCCTTCGGCCCAAGCGACGCGCCCGTCGTCTCGAAGTCCGGGCCGGTCGAAGGCACGCAGGAAGCCGCCTGCAAATAAGCGGCCAGCGGCGTTTGCCGCGCCTCCTCGAGCATATGGCGGATGCCGGACAATCCGCATACGTTGGCGATTTCATGCGCGTCGAAGAAACCGCCGGTCGTTCCGAGAGGCAGCACCGCCCGCGAAAATTCGGTTACGGTCAGCTGCGTGCTTTCAATATGGCAATGCCCGTCAAGCAGCCCCGGGGCCATATAACGCCCGGCGGCGTCGACCACCTTCGTTTCGGGCCCGATCATATGCGAGACGTCCTTGCCGACATATGCGATCCGCGAGCCGTATACGCCGATCGACATCCCCGGCAAAATTTCTCCGGAGACGACGTTGACCAGCTTGCCGTTCGTCACGACTAGCGTCGCGTGTTTGTCCCCCCGGGCTGCAGCCACCAGCTCCGGCACGCATTCGTGCAGCGGTTTTCGATTAAACATCCTTATAACCTCCGGATTTAACAGATTATCATTGCCGTTCTTATTGAATAGCTTCCAAAAAACCTTTGCCCAACCATGGTCATTCGAAGATAAGCGACCTACAAATTTGCGCAGCAAACTCGCTTCGGAATTTATAAATTCTATATATGGTAAGAAAAAAACGGCTGCCGCCGTTTTTTTGTCGCTTCTACGCTGAACTCGGGCGCCGAACGACGCCCGCTCTCCGCCCTCCGCTTACGTACGCGGACTCCTGTCCGCCGAAGCTCGTCGCTTGCTCTTCCGCTGCGCTATGTACGGGGCGTACAGGGCAGCGGACACCCCCCGCTTCCCGCCCCATGATTGCCTTGCTCCGGGGAAAGCAACAGTACGCTGCTCATCCCTATTGCTTCGTCAGAATGAGCGGACCGTCGGCCGTAATCGCAAGAGTATGCTCGTATTGCGCGGACAATCCGCCGTCCAGCGTTCTCGCGGTCCAACCGTCCGCGTCGATTTTGCTCCTCCACGTTCCCGTATTGAGCATCGGCTCGATCGTAATGACCATGCCTTCCTTCAACCGCACGCCTTTGCCGGCCGGACCGTAATGCGGCACTTGCGGCTCCTCGTGCATCTGTTGGCCGATGCCGTGCCCGATAAATTCCCGGACGACGGAGAAGCCTTCGGCTTCGGCATACGTTTGAATGGCGTTGCCGATATCGCCGATACGGTTGCCTACGACCGCCTGCTCGATACCCTTATACATCGAAGCCTCGGTTACGGCAAGCAGCCGCTGCGCCTGCTCGGATATTTCGCCGACCGCGTACGACCAAGCCGAATCGGCCAGCCAGCCGTCCACGTTGACGACCATGTCGATCGTCACGATGTCGCCGTTTTTCAGCACCTGCGTTTTGGAAGGGAAGCCGTGACAAATAACGTCGTTAACCGACGCGCAAGTCGCAAACGGGTAACCGTTGTACCCTTTTTGCTCCGGCGTCGCCCCGTGCTCCTTCAGAAACTTCTCGACGAACTGGTCGATTTCATGCGTCGTAATGCCCGGGCGAATCAATTTCGCAATTTCTCTATGGCAACAAGCCAGCACATCTCCGGCTTTTTTCATTTTTGCGATTTCATCCGCTGTCTTCAGAATAATCATTCGTGCACCTCTTTAATTAATATGAGATCAACCTCTTCTCAAGGTCTTTCGAAGATAAGCGGCCGCGTGCGGCAAAAACGCGGCAGCCCCTCGAAGTCTCTGCAATATGTTTATTATAACGCAACGCCGGGTGACAACAAACTTTGCGGTTTTTGCAAGTTCCCCGTCTTTCCTTGCCGAACCGTTAACCGGCGGCCTTCCGTTAGCCGCCAGGAGGCAAGCTACTCGGCCTTTAGCTTAAGGTCGAAAGCCGCGTCGCGGTCGCATACAAGCACCCCGTCCTTCACGTCAAGCTTGGCCGCTTGCAGCGACGAACGCCGAAGCTCGTAGCCGCTTGCCCGGCCTTCCCGCTCAAGCTCCGGCCGCCTTCCGGGATGCGTGAAATAAAAGATGTAAGCCTCGTCCCCTTGCACATGCACGTCGGCATGCAGACCGATCGTTCCGTCGTCTTCCCTGACGCCCGGCTTGTCCAAGATGATGCCGTTGCGCTCCCAGCGGTCAAGATCGTCCGAACGGTATACGCCTTGCCCCCGCCATTCGTCCACGAGCATCCAATAACAGCCTTTGAAGCGGAACACGTTTGGCCCTTCATGCGGACGTTCCGTTATAACCGGCCCCGTAACCGTCCAGTTGTACAAATCCGGGCTGTCGGCGGCATAGGTATGGGAGCCGTTCGCCTCGTCCTTATACCACATCCGGAAGCCTCCGCCGGGAAGCTCATAAACGCACGCGTCGATGACGCGGTCCGAGCTGAGCGGTACAACCCCGATATAGGTCCAGTTCAACATATCTGGGCTCGTATAATGCACGATTTCCCGCTTGTGTCCCTTCCATTCGTGCGGTACGCCCCGGATATAGCTGACGTACATATGGTACAAGCCTTCATGCCAGACGATTTCCGGCGCCCAGAACGTGTTCTTCCCCATTCGAAATCAAGGCCGCTTAACGTGCCGCGGTACACCCAACTGCTTCCGCCGTCCGAAGAAGAAGCTACGCCAAGGTCGGTCCCGTGTACCCAAGCCACGTTCGGCCCTTCCGCCGTCGCTCTCCTGTTCGTATAAACGATCCACCATTCGCTAGCTTCCCTGTTCCATACGATCACGGGATCGGCCGCTCCGTCGTACAGCGAATCCCTGAATAATGGCGCTTGCATAGGACTGACTCCAACCTCCCCACGAAAATAATTTCCATTGTACCATAACCTATGGCCGCTGAATATCCGGGAATGGGCCCCGTTCCAAGCAATCCCGCAGTGAAACGAAGCGGAAATTGTGCTACAATACAAAGATTGAAACGGGATTCACATTAGGGAGGTATATGGCATCATCATGCTAATTATCGGCATCGCGGGAGGGACAGGCTCCGGCAAAACAACCGTCGCCCGCTCCATTATCGATCGTTTGGGAGCGGATAAGGTTACGTTCATCTCCCAGGATAATTATTATAAAGACAACGGACATCTTAGCATGGCCGAACGGGAAAACATCAATTACGATCACCCTTTCGCCTTCGACAACGAGCTGCTCATTGAACATTTGAACAAGCTGCTCCGTTCCGAGACGGTACAAGCCCCGACCTATGACTTTACGATACACGGGCGCTCCGCGGCAACGGTCGAGCTGAAGCCGAATCCGATCATCATTCTGGAAGGCTTGCATGTCCTTTCGGACGAACAACTGCGCCTGCTGCTGCATATTAAAGTGTTTGTAGACACCGATCCGGACGTTCGGATCTTGCGCCGCGTCGTCCGGGACATCGAGGAGCGCGGCCGCTCGATTCAATCGGTTCACGACCAATATTTGAATACGGTGAAGCCGATGCACGACGCGTTCATCGAGCCGTCCAAAAAATACGCCGACCTCATCATCCCCGAAGGCGGCCATAACGAAGTAGGCATTGATCTGCTTACCGCGCTCACCGAAAAATATTTGAACGCAAGCAAACTGTAGCTCGATCTCCCTATCAGCAAAGCCGCCAAACGGGCGGCTTTTGGGTATTTAAGGGGCATTTTTCCGATAGCTCCGGAAAAATACCGCTGTACGCCGACTAGACGGAAATGCCGTCCCCCAATTGTTTACAGACAAAAAGCCGCGAAGCCCGCGCTTACAGCGCGTTGCTCCCCGGCTTTCCTTTTGCCGCTATGAAAATCCTTTGCGATGCCTCTGTTCTATTATGCGTAAAACCGGTTAAGCTCCTCGACAATCGCTTCCTTCGTTCCGTCCACGATCGTCTGACGCTGCGGCCGGTCGAACAGCTTGGCGATTTGCTCCGGGAACTCCTGCTCAATGCCGCACAGACGGATGGCCTCGTCAAACTTGGCCGGATGCGCCGTCGCCAGCGACACGCAAATGTCGCTTGCCCCTTCGCAACGCTCCGCGGCCGCTACGCCGCAGGCCGAATGCGGATCCAGCAAATAGCCGGTTTCATCCTTATATTTGCGAATGGTCGCCAGGCATTCTTCGCCTTCCACGCCGTGCGCGGCAAAGTCCCGCTGCACCCGGCGAAGCGTCTCCTCGCCTATTGTAATGCCGCCTTCGTGCTTGAATTGATTCATCAACGAAGCGACGGCCTGAGCGTCTTCATCCAGCACGTAATACAGGTAACGTTCGAAATTGCTTGCCACTTGAATATCCATCGACGGGCTGTACGTGCTTTGGAACGTGCCCGGCCGGTATACGCCTTCCTTGACGAACCGCTCGAGAATGTTGTTTTCGTTCGTCGCCAGAATGAGCTTTCCTACCGGCAGCCCCATCCGCTTCGCCAAATAACCGGCGAAAATATCCCCGAAATTGCCCGTCGGCACGCTGAAATCGACCGTCCGATATTCGGCGCCCTTCCGCACCTGGAAATATGCGTAGAAATAATATACCGTCTGCGCCAAAATCCGCACGAAATTGATCGAGTTGATCGCGGCCAGATGACGGCTCGTCTTATAATCGATATCGGCGAACAGCTCCTTAATAATGCGCTGGCAGTCGTCGAAATTGCCGTGCACCGACAAATTCAGCACGTTATCCTCCTGAACCGTCGTCATTTGCAGCTCCTGCACCTTGCTCACCTTCTGATGCGGATGGAGAATGCAAATTTTAATGCCTTCTTTGCCTTTCACGCCTTCGATGGCCGATGCTCCCGTATCCCCGGAAGTCGCGCCGAGAATATGGATTTTGCGGTTTTGCTTTTGGGCCACGTATGAATACAGCTCGCCCATCAGTTGAAGCGCGATATCTTTAAATGCGAAAGTCGGCCCGTGGAACAGCTCCAGCAGATGGAGCCCGTCCTTCAGACGGCGAACCGGCGTCACTTCGGGAGCGCGGAAACGTCCGTAACTCGCGTACACCATCGCCTTCAAATCTTCCTCGGGAATTTCGCCGTTCGTATAATAGGAGAATATTTCGAGCATAAGCTCTTGAAAGCTCAAGTTTTCCCACGACTTCAGCACGGCTTCCGAAATTATCGGAATATCGCCCGGCACAAGCAGCCCGCCGTCGTCCGCAAGCCCCATCAGAAACGCGTCGATAAATCCGATCTGTCCAACATTGCCTCGTGTACTAATATAGTACATGATGTAATCCCCCTTACCTATGCGACCATACTCTGTACATCATATCATCCCGGGGGCCAATAATCGACTCCAAACAAGAAAATTTTCAAAGATTTAGACGACTGGCGGTCATAACCTCGGCCGTACCGGAATATAAAGAAAAACAGATATTTTAATGCCAGCCAAATCTTCGCTTAACTTCCCGCTAATAATCGGAGCTTATACTGCGAATAAAGAGAAAGAACGCTAAACCGAACAAGGAGGTGACTGAACCGATGATCGTATTCGATGTCGTCGTAAACGGCGAAGTCAAAGAGACGATAAAGCCCCGGACGCAAAAGTTGAAGGACATTTGCGCTTTCGTCCAGCAGGAGTCGAGAAGCCTGACGAAAAAGTATGGCTCCAACATTTACCTGAACCGCCGGGTTGAATATAAATAGCGGCAAAAAAGATGACCATATGGCCATCTTTTTTTAATGATTTTCCTTCCCCCACCCCTCCAGAGGAGGGGCTCCAAGGGTTTGCACCCTCTGGACACCCCAAGGGGCGTCACTGCCACGCGGCCGTCTTCGACAATCCGTCATGCAAACCCCCGCGTTGTCCTGCGGACAAAGCTTTCTTTCGACCCGCCTACGTTAAGTTATGCCTCGGGGTGTCGCCTGCAACGTGACCACCTTCGATGATCATCCCTGCTCGGCTCGCGTTGTCCTGCGGACAAAGCTTTCTTTCGAGTTCTTACATGATATACAATAAGAAATAATCCTAAACTACCATTTAAAACACCAAAAAAAGCCTTGCTCAGCAAGGCTTTCGAATTTATCGTCATATTTATGGTGCGGTAGAGAGGACTCGAACCTCCACGGGCGTACGCCCACTACCCCCTCAAGATAGCGTGTCTGCCATTCCACCACTACCGCACATATAAAAAAAAGAAAATGACCCGTAGGGGATTCGAACCCCTGTTACCTCCGTGAAAGGGAGGTGTCTTAACCCCTTGACCAACGGGCCATGCAATGCGTCTTATGACGAGTATGGCGGAGAGAGAGGGATTCGAACCCTCGCACCGCTTGCGCAGTCTAACCCCTTAGCAGAGGGTCCCCTTGAGCCACTTGGGTATCTCTCCATGGCTCCCCGAACAGGACTCGAACCTGTGACAACTCGATTAACAGTCGAGTGCTCTACCGACTGAGCTATCAGGGAATATATGTCATAAAAACGCTATTCAATTCGTGCCGTTTCATCAGCGGCGACAAGTAATAATTTATCACGGCCTGTCCGGAATGTCAAGCGATTTTATTAATAATTTTCCGCGGCATTTTCCGCAAACGTATTTGGCCGGATCCACTTTCCTTTTTCGCAAATATTCCATACCGCAGTTCCGGCATACGAGCTTGTATTTGTAAGGCAGGCGCCTCCGCTCCTCCCTCTCCGGCAGCGTCCGGCAATACCGCGATCCCCCTACCTGCTTCAGGAGCAGCTTGAAATCCGCGTCCCGGTGCCGGTACCCTCTCCGCATCAAATGAAGATGGTAATGACACAGCTCGTGCTTAATGATTTTCTCCGTTTCTTCTTCGCCGAAAGCCGCAAGCTGATGCGGGCTGATCTCGATATTGTGCGACTTCGTGAAATAACGTCCGCCGGTCGCTTTCAGCCGCCCGTTGAACGTTGCCTTATGAATAAAGGGCCTGCCGAAAAATTGCAGCGATACCCTCTCGACCCATTGCTGCAGCATCTCATCCGTCATGTACAATCTCCCCCAACTACTTGAATTGTAAAGGCTCGATACGCTACACTGTCAAGTAGCAATATTGCGAAGATTGACGTGCTTTATATGCAGGTAAAGCATTATGTTGAGGGGAGTACATATTCATGCCAGCAATGCGTTACGTCCTTATGTCCGATCATCAAACGTTTACGTTCGTCGAAATGCCGGCCACCCACGCCTATCAGCTGAGCGCGCTGAACCTAAGGCTTCATAAAGAAATGGACAAGCTGACGGCCGAGCATGTTCCGGCGCTGCCTAAAGCCATTGCGGAATGCAATGACGTAGAGCTGCATCATCCTTCCGCATCCGTCGTATCCGGCCTCGATTATATCAACGAGCTGGAGCGGCAGTTCGCGGGCATCCGGGAGCAAGCCTACCCGCTTATCGCGCTGTTGACCGAAATTCGCGCGCTCCAGGCGCAGCTGGAGCAATGGTACGAGGAAGAATACGACGAATAACGTTGGACCTGCACATTCGCCCGCTTCCGCCCATATCCTAATGTTACAACAGGTTAGGCTCGGAAGGAGGGATGCGTATGCCTCAATGGCTGTGCAACCAATTAATGCGCGCTTTTCAGAAAAAAGACCGCCGCCAAATTAAATTGTTGAACGACTGCTGGTATTTTTACCAAAGCAAACAAAGCCCGAGCCAGCAAGAGCACCGATCGGGGCTTTGAGCACGTATAAAAAAACAAAACTCCCGCAATTCGGCCTTATGCCGCCGATTGCGGGAGTTTCTGCTTCCGGGAACGTTGAGCAGCTAAGCCAAAGCACCCGGATGGAAACGCCGATTTATTCGAACCGGTTCCACGTGAGAATATCCTCGAGCGGAAGGCGGGTCGTATTGCGTCCAGGTTGTGCCGCTTTTCCGATCGGAAGCAGAATGAGCGGATGAAGATTCTCCGGAATGTTCAGCAGCTCCTTCAGTTTCTCTTTGTCGTATCCGGCCATCGGCACCGTGTCGTAGCCTTTGGACTTCGCGATCAGCATAAGCTGCATCGCCACAAGGCCGCCGTCGAAACTTACGACCTCCATTAACCGTTCCGGCGAAAGCGACGCATACAATTTCACCGCGTTAGGCACGTAGTTTTCTTTAATTTCTTGCGACATAAATCCGGCTTCAACGGCCGAAGTGAAGATATCGTCCAGCTTGTCGTAAAACTTCAGGTCGCTTAATACGACAACAACGGCCGATGCATCCTCCACTTGCTGTTGATTGTTCGACACGGGCTTGAGCTGTTTTTTCAGCTCTTTGTCGGTTACGACGATAAAACGCCAGCTTTGCGAATTGGAGGAAGAAGGCGCCTTGACGGCAAGCTCGAGCATTTCTTTGATTTCTTCTTCCGAAATAACGAAGTCGGGGTCATAATGACGGACGGAATGACGTTCTTTCAATAGCGTAAACAAATCGTTCGAAGCCAATACGGAATGACTCATTTGGATTCCCTCCTGATTTATCTGTGTTATAACTTGCTCAGTTCACGGCAAAAATATTTACCGTATAAGAATTCATAAGCTGCCGGGATACTCCGGGAACTCAAACTCTTATTGGCAAAAAAAGCATCCGATAAAGCCAAGGCCCTTTTCATCGAATAAGCTTCATCAGAAGCTTTTCTTACTGTGACATTATTAACACAGTAAGCTTCTGCCGAATGAACTGTTATTCAATTAATTACAGTATAGATGGAGAAAGCCGTTCTGTCAATTCCTGTTTTTCATATTTCTTTCATCCGCTTTGCTCGATATCGGCCTCTTCCTGCTGAAGCTTGCCGATCGCAAGCGTGACGTCCAGGCTGCCCTTTTCGACGCAAATTCGCTCGGCAAGCTGCGCGATCGTGTAACGCCCAAGCACGGTCACCGTCATTCTCTCCAGCTCGTCCGTTATATCGATAAACGCCGATTTCATCTCCTGGCCAAACGCATTGAATCCCGTCGTATCCAGCATGCCGCTGCAGAGCGGATCCCCGACGCGAAGCGCCGTATAAACGTCGGCAAGCGTAATCGAATCGGCCGGCCTGCCAAGACGATAGCCGCCGTCCCGCCCTTCCCTTGTCGACACGATCCCTTCCTTCGCGAGCTTGGACAATACGCGCCTGAGCAGCGTAGGCTCGGAACAAAGCTGCGGCGCCATCTCGGAGCTCGAGATCGAGCACGGCTTGCGCGATAACACGACCAAAGCCTGAAGCGACAATCCAAACCATTTATGGTTCGGGGAGCTGATGCATTTCTCCTCGCGCAATAGTCTCTCTCCTTTCGCCCGCAATTGTCGAATATGCGAATAAAGTCCTATTACAATTATAAAGGGGTTGCGCGATTACCGGCAACCCCTTTCATTTCGGATAATAAACGTTATGGCTTTCTCATTGTCAGGCCGACGCGCCCTTTTTTGACATCGACGTTGAGCACCCACACCGTTACGTTATCTCCGACGGAAACGACGTCCATCGGATGCTTGACGAATTTATCGCTCATTTGCGAAATATGCACAAGGCCGTCGTTTTTAATGCCGATATCGACGAATGCGCCGAAATCGATTACGTTGCGGACCGTACCTTGAAGCTCCATACCCGGCGTCAAATCTTCGATCTTCAGCACGTCGGTATGGAAAATCGGCGGCGGCAGCTCCTCGCGGGGGTCACGCCCCGGCCGCAGCAGGCTGTCGATAATATCGCGGAGAGTAGGCACGCCGACGTCAAGCCGCGGAGCCAGCTCGGCCGCGTCAATCTCCGACAGCTTTCGCTTCAACTCCTCGGAGCCAAGCTGTTTCAGGCTGACGCCAAGTTCCGCGAAAAGCTTGTCCACCACGCCGTACGACTCCGGATGGATCGGCGTATTGTCAAGCGGATTGCCGCCTCCCGCAATACGCAGGAAGCCTGCGGCCTGCTCGTACGATTTCGCTCCGAGACGCGGCACCTTCTGCAGCTGCTGCCGCTTCGCGAACTTGCCGTTCTCCTCCCGGTATTTCACGATGTTCTTGGCAATCGTCGCGTTAATGCCGGCAACGTAGGAGAGCAGCGAAGCCGAAGCCGTGTTTACGTCTACGCCGACATGGTTGACCGCCGATTCCACGACGCCGGCAAGGCTTTCGTCAAGCCGCTTCTGGCTCACGTCATGCTGATATTGCCCGACCCCGATCGCTTTGGGCTCGATTTTCACCAGCTCGGCGAGAGGGTCCTGCAGCCTGCGGGCGATCGATACCGCGCTCCGCTCCGCGACGTCAAGCGACGGGAATTCCTCTTGCGCGAGCTTGGAAGCCGAATATACGCTAGCTCCCGCTTCGTTCACGATAATGTATTTCAGCTTCGGCTCCTTGCTCCTTCCGGCAATCAAGCCGGCGACGAACTGCTCCGTCTCGCGCGATGCCGTACCGTTGCCGATCACGATCAGCTGAACCCCGTACTTGTCGATCAAGCAGTTAATGAGCTTCTCCGCTTCCGCTACTTTGTTATTGGGGGGCGTCGGGTAACATACGGCCACTTCTAGCAGCTTGCCCGTATCGTCGACGACCGCCAGCTTGCAGCCCGTCCGGTATGCCGGGTCGACGCCCAACACCACGTGGCCGCGAACAGGCGGCTGCAGCAGCAAGTTCCGAAGATTGGCCGAAAAGATCGAGATCGCGTGCTCCTCCGCTTTCTCCGTCAGCTCCGCCCGCACCTCGCGTTCGATGGAAGGCGCAATCAGCCGCTTATATGCGTCCTCGATCACCGCCGTCAGCAGCTCGCGAACGGCAGGCGCCGTTCCGTTCCGCAGCAGCTTGCGCTGCATATGCTCGTAAATCCGGTCCGGGTCAAGCTCGAACGAAACGCGCAGCACGTCCTCCCGTTCGCCGCGGTTAATCGCAAGCGTGCGGTGCGGCGGCAGCTTGCGCAGCGGCTCGCGGTAATCGTAATACATTTCGTATACCGATTCCGCTTCTTTATCCTTTGCGACCGTGCGAATCTGCGCTTGCTCGAACGTATGCCTGCGCACCCATGCGCGAAGCGACGCTTCGTCGGCGATATTTTCCGCCAGGATGTCCATGGCGCCCTGCAGCGCATCCTCCGATGTCTCCACGCCTTTCTCGGCGTTGACGTAACGCGCCGCTTCCGCTACGGGATCCGCCTGGCGCGGCTGCGACCACAGCCACAGCGCAAGCGGCTCGAGTCCCCGCTCTTTTGCGACGCTGGCCCTCGTTTTTCGTTTTTGCCGGTAAGGCCGATATAAATCTTCGACCTCCTGCAGCTTGCCGGCCGCTATAATCGCTTGCTGCAGGTCGTCCGTCAGCTTGCCCTGCTCGCCGATTAAACGAACGACCTCGCGTTTGCGCTCTTCCAGATTGCGTTTGTACTGCAGTTTCTCCTCAATGAGGCGCAGCTCGTTTTCGTCCAGCTCCCCCGTCATTTCCTTCCGGTAACGGGCGATGAACGGAATCGTGTTGCCTTCGTCCAGCAGCGCCACCGCCGCCTTCACCTTCGTTAACGGAAGGCTGAGCTCCGCGGCGACCGCCTTGACGATCCGCTCCTTCTCTTCGGCCAGCTGCTCCGGCGTCGGGCCGGCATTCTCCGGCTTGTCTTCCGCCAAGCTCTCCGCATCCTGTTTATTTTTTATTTCCGCCAATCTACATGCACCGTCCTTTATTCATCGGTATCCCCTAAAGCGAACACAATCTTCTCTATTGTCTCAAATTATGGCGGTTATTTCCACAGCCGTTGCGCTGCCCTCGGCTTCGCTCTCGGTTTCGGCGGCGCCGCCGAATCAAAAAAACAGCCGGCAGGCTTGAGAGCCTCCGGCTGTTTCTAAAGTTAACGCTTGCGAACATAAGGGTTGTTCGCCATTTCGTAGCCGATCGTCGTCCTCGGCCCGTGGCCCGGATAAACGTTGACGCTCTCCGGAAGCTCCTGGTAAAGCCTGTTGATCGAGTCGTATAAATCCCGCTCGCGGCCGCCCGGCAAATCCGTCCTTCCGACGGACAGCCTGAACAATACGTCCCCGGAGAACAGCTCGTTCCCGCACAATAAGCTGACGCTGCCAGGCGAGTGGCCCGGCGTATGCATGACGCGGAAAACTTCCCCGATCAGCTCCAGCTTCTGGCCTTCGTCCAGCGCGTACTCGGCCGGGTTTGCCGTAATCGGCTGCGTGACGTCGGGCCAGCGGGCCGAGCCGTTCAGCTTCGGATCGACAAGCCAGCCGGCTTCCAAATCATGCAGGTAAACGGGACATCCTGCCGCTTGCCGAACGGCTTCGACGCCCGCCATATGATCGAAATGGGCATGGGTCAGCACGATCGCCTCGAGCTTGACGGAAGCGATCCGTTCAAGAAGCTTGGCCGGGCCCATCCCCGGGTCGATAACGATTCCCCGCTCTTTCCCTTCAGAATCCGTATTGGTCAGCAAATAGGCGTTCGTCTGGAGCGGTCCGAGCGTAAACGTCTCAATGCGCATAGGTGATTCTCGCTCCTCTCAAATCGACTGCAGCAGCTTGCGCAGCTCGGCTATAACCAGCGGATGATAAGCCGTTCCTTCGCCGTATCGGCGCATAATTTCCTGTCGCGTCTCGGCCAGCTTTGCTTCGTAATCGGCCGCTTCGCGGTCCGGATTGCTTTGCTTGAACAACACCATCGGCTCCTGCACGTATTCCGGACGCGGTCCCCACTTGCCCAGCACTTCGCCGCCGGCGTCGACAAAAATGACAATCGGAATCGACCGCCCGCCAAAAGTCAAAAACTGGTCCATCGTATCGAGATGCTGCTCCATCACGAGCACCTCCGCCGGTATATCGCCGGCCTCCAGAGCCCGCAGTACGACCGGAATGTTGCGCACGGCGTCGCCGCACCAATCCGCCATCAGAATAAAGCAACGCAGCTCGCGGCCGCGGAGCGACTCGAAGAACGTTTTGTCGTCTTCGCTCGGCCATTCAAACCGGTTATACCAATCGATAAAATCGTCTTTATTTTTCGTCATGCCGTCGATAAATTGCCGCGGAGTAATCCCCTTGCCGAATTTATCCGATAAATTTATGCTCATCTATGTATCCCTCCGTAGCTCGAATACTTCTCGCTCCATTATACCGTTTTGCCGCGCGACTTCAAAAACTTGTACAGGACGTATACGATAAGCAGCGCAATCGCGATCAGAATGGCAGGCTGCACATATTGGCCAGCTTCCGCCTCAATATTGCTCCAGTTGCTGCCCAGCGTCTTGCCCAAATAAACGAAAAGGAGCGACCAAGGGATCGAAGCGAGAGCCGTAAGCAGCGTAAACAACCCGAAGTTCATTCTGGCCATGCCGGCCGGAATCGAGATGACCTGGCGCATAACCGGCACGAAACGGGCCGTAAAGACGATGCCCGCGCCGTATTTTTGAAACCAGCTTTCGGCGATGTCCACATGTTTCTCTTTGATTTTAATATACTTCCCGTATTTATTGACGAGCGGACGTCCTCCGTAACGGCCCAAAGCGTACAAAATCCAGTTCTGGCCGACGGCGCCGATAACGCCGAATACGACCGCGCCGGTATAGGAAATATTCCCTTCCGAAACCAGATATCCGCCGTACGCAAGCACGACCTCGCTCGGGATCACTTCGATCAGCAAGCCGATCAGTATTCCGAAATAGCCGAGACTTTCAATCCATAACAGCAGCCCGTGAATAATATTTGAAATTGATTCCATTACGTTTTCCCTCCGCTCTTCTCTTCTCCCTCTCTTATCTCAAGTATTCTATCATAGCCGTTTGCCCTCCTTCTACAGGCCGTTGGCACTTTTTCCGTTCCCGAACGAAACGGGCGCATACGGATTGCAATCCTTCTCCTCAGTGCCTGTGTCCCGATTCGAAACGGCGGCATATTGTAACTAAAGCTCCTATTCGGAGCCTTCTCACCGAAGTATGACCCTGCGCACGAACCGGAAGGAGGAATCCGTAGCCATGCATACCCCAAGCCCCAAGCATGAAGCGAATTACCCGACGGCCCGCAAAATCCGAAGGGCGTGCAGCAACGAGCTGTACCGGACCGCGAAACGGCTCAAAACCTATATTTCCCCCGAGCGGATGGGCAAAGCCGAAGAACTGTATTTCAAAAAGGTTGCGGCGAACTATCCTTACATTTACGAGAATAGAAGCAAAAGGAAGCTGCTTGCCGATTGGTGGGAGCAGAACGTCAGCGGCGAAATCGCCGCGCTGTGGGAAGTGGAGCAGGACCGTCTGAACCAGGCGTTCCGTGACGCCTTCGGCGGCTGACGGACGGCCGTTTGCCGCCGCTATGACGGCAAAGCTGCGAAGCATTGCGACAGCGCGAAGAAGCGAACAAGGGGCCAGCCGTCAAGCTGCGCCCCTTGCCGTTATCTTTATTTTTCCTCCACCAGTTGATTCACGGATACCGTCTTCGTATTCAGCGGATTGGAGCCAAGCTGGACGGTGGCCATTCCGTTGTCCATATCGACCTTTTCGATCCAGACGGGATCCCCGTCCAGCTTCACGCTGATGATTTGCTTGGAGTTGTAAATCTCGTTTGCGCGTTGAATATCCAAGTAGCCTGCACCTCTTCCTGTAATCTTGTCGCTATTCGTTCTCCGATTCCATCGTGTCCGTCGTCGTTTCCTCGATCAATCCGTTATGGACCGACACGGTACCGCCGCCGAGCCCTTCGTTGACCATCCGGTCGATATCCATATAGTACTGATCGCGTCCTTCATGATCCGATTCGGGCAAACGTTCGGAGTTGGACTTCTTGTCATCCGTCATGATCGATTCGTCGCCTCCTCTGCGGCTAATTTCAGGACTTGAAAAAAAGCTTCTACCGAAGCCTGTTCGATGAAGGGGCCCGGCTTTGTTAAAAATATGCCCGGTACGGTTCAATCCCATGCATCTGGGGAATCCTGATACTATTAGACGTTTGAGGGGGAATAATCTTGCATACGGTATGGAAAGGAGCTATCAGCTTCGGTCTCGTGCACGTTCCGGTCAAAATGTTTTCCGCGACGGAGGACAAGGACATTTCGCTTCGCATGCTGCACCGCCCTTGCGGCAGCCCGATCGCTTATGTGCGGCGCTGTCCGAACTGCGACGTAAACGCCGAGTGGGACGATATCGTCAAAGGGTACGAATACGACAAAGGGCGCTTCGTTTTGTTCGAGAAGGACGAGCTGGAGCAGCTGGCGGGCGAAAAATCGAAAACGATTCAAATTTTGGATTTTGTGGATTTAAAGGAGATCGACCCGATTTATTTTCAAAAAACGTATTACTTGTCTCCCGACCAAGCCGGCGGCAACGCGTACAATTTGCTGATGCAGGCTATGCTCGAATCGGGCCGGATCGGCATCGCCAAAATTTCCATCCGCTCCAAAAGCAGCCTTGCCGCCATCCGCGTTATCGGCAATTGCCTGGCGATGGAAACGATCTTCTACCCTGACGAAATCCGGTCGATCGCCCAAGTGCCTGGACTGCCGGAAGCCGTCAACGTGAACGACAAGGAGCTTACGATGGCGAAGCTGCTCATCGAGCAGCTGTCAACGCCGTTCGAGCCCGGCAAGTATACCGACGATTACCGCGAGAGCATGATGGACATGATCAACAGCAAAATCGCCGGCGAAGAAATCCGCGTATCGCCGCAGCAAGAGCAAACGAACGTCATCGATCTGATGTCTGCGCTGCAAGCGAGCCTGGAAGCGGCCAGAGCCGTGCCCGCCCCGGCAGGAGCCGCCATCGATACGGGCGCTGCGGAAAAAGCGAAAGCCGAAGGCAAAACGCCCAAGCCGCGCAAGCCGCGTACCACGAAGAAAAAGGAGACGGTTTCGTAATGCCGTCTCCGCTGTTTCCTTTGCCCGCCGAGCCGATGGCTCCAATCTCGAGTCCGTCGCTTCCGGAAGGAGGCGCATGGACGTACCAGCTGAAGTGGGACGGCGTCCGCATTCTCGCCGCAGCCCGGGAGGACGGGCAAATCCAGCTCTGGTCGCGGAAAATGCTGCTGAAAAACGCCGTTTACCCGGAAGTCGAACGGCTGCTGAGGACGAGGCTGGAGAAGCTCGGCTCGTGCGTGCTGGACGGCGAAGTCGTCTATTGGGACGGCTCGCGGCCCAATTTTCAAAAGGTGCTTCAGCGCGAACGTTCCGTACGTTCCGCCGCCCCCGCTGCAGGCAGCCGTTCCGCGCGGCCCGATGAAGACGCGGGAGCAGCAAGCCTCGGTCCCTCTCGCAGCAGCAGCGGGGAAAGCGGCTTGGCCTGTGAGGTTTCCGACGCCGCCCCCCGGCAAGCGGCAGCTCCCGCCGGCGCTTCCGCCGCCCGAGCCCCTTCTGCCGCTTTGCCGGCCGATATCCACGCCGCTCCGGGCCTGATGTACGTCTTGTTTGATTTAATCCGGGATAACGACCGCGATTTGCGCCCGATGCCTTTTGCCGAACGCCACGCCATGCTGATGGACAAAATCAATCCCGTCCGCTCGGAGCGGATATTCGTCACGGAATGTTACGCCGACGGCGAAGCCTTATGGAAGTGGGTGGAGCAGAGGCGGTGGGAAGGCGTCGTCAGCAAAAAGCTGGACAGCCCGTATCGGGAGGGCAAACGGCACAACGATTGGCTGAAAACCAAAACGAAGGTGATGATCGACGTCGATCTCGTCGGCATTAAGCTTCGCGACGGGAGGGCCGCAAGTCTGATCATGAGTCTCGAAGGCTGCTATCTCGGCTCCGTGTCCATCGGTCTCGACGGGGCGATGCTGCGAACGCTCGACGACGCGGTCCGGCAGATCGCCGCAAGCGGGCGCAGCTGGCCGATGCCTTTCGCTCAGCTTCCGGCAGACTTAAAGAAAGAGACGTTGTTCTGGCTCCCCGTGCCGCTCCGCGGGCGGGTGACGGGCCTTGAGATCACTTCGGCCGGCCAGCTGCGGCATCCGAAGCTGGTGTCGTTCGGCATGCCCGGAACGGAGGCGAAACGATGAGCGCGGCAAGAACAACCAAAGCGACGCTGGCCGTCGAAGGCTGCGAAATCACGCTCTCCAACCCCGATAAGCTGCTATGGCCGAAGGACGGCATTACGAAGCTGGTTTACGCGCAGAAGCTTGTCGCTTTGTCTCCGTTTCTGCTTCGGTATTGTCATGACCGCTATTTGACGACCATCCGTTACCCCGACGGCGTAAGCGGCAAGTCGTTTTATCAGAAAAACTGCCCTTCGCCCAAGCCCGATTTCGTCCAAACCGCCCCCGTCGATCAAATCGACTATGTGCATCTGAACTCGCTGCCGACGTTGCTCTGGCTTGGCAATATGGCTTGTCTGGAGTTCCACGCCTCGTTCGAGCGGATCGCGAATCCCGACTACCCGTCCGAATGGATTCTCGATCTCGATCCCTCCCGCCAGGAAGAACCCCGCATAATGGAAGCGGCGTCGCTCGTCGGCGAGCTGCTGGACAAGCTGCACATCCGCTCCGTTCCAAAAACGTCCGGAGCGACCGGCGTGCAAATTATCGTGCCTGTCGAGCGGAAATTCACCTTCGACCGGCTCCGGTCGCTGGGACAATTTATCGGCGAATATTTGGCGCGGGCTTATCCGAAGCTTTTTACCGTGGAACGGCTTGTCAAAAACCGGGGAGATCTCATCTACGTCGATTACTTGCAGCATTACCGGGGCAAAACGATTGCCGCTCCCTATACGCCCAGAGCCCGCGAAGGGGCGCCCGTGTCCACGCCTCTGACGTGGGAGGAAGTGCGGCGGGGCTGCCATCCGAAGGATTTCCACCTGCTCAACATCGAGGAGAGGCTGAAAGAGAAAGGCGATCTGCTGGCGACCTCCGTTCCGCCTCAGGATCTCGGCTCCGTCATCGCCTTTGTCGAGTCCAAAGGCTAATCCTCGCCCCGGCTATAATAACGGAGAAAGAAGGAGGCTGACCGCCTCCTTTATTTTTTCCTTTGGGGAAAGCACATCTGCATCCTCGGGCTTCATCTCCTCGCTATCCGCGATATCCTGGAGAAAATCCCGCTCCAGCCGGTCGATGGCTTCCCCGTCGAACAGAAAGGCATTTTGCTCGAAATTGCTGTAGAAGCTCCGCATGTCCATGTTGGCCGTGCCGATAACCGCCGCATGGCGGTCGACGAGCATCACTTTCGAGTGAATGAAGCCTTTCCGGTACCGGTATATTTTGACCCCGGATGCGAGAAGGGGCCTTGCATAGGCAAGCGTCGCCGACAGCACGAGCATATGGTCGGTTTTGCCGGGCACGATCATCCGGACGTCGGCACCGCCAATTGCGGCGCACCGAAGCGCCGTCAGCAGGCTCGGATCGGGAATAAAATAAGGCGTCGTCAGCCAAATCCGCTCTCTGGCGGAGGAGATGGCCGCAAAGACGGCGTGCAGAACCGGTTCTTTGCCGCTGTCCGGCCCGCCCGATACGATAAGCACCCGCTCCTTCCCGGGAATGCGATGCGGCGGGCAATAAGATGCAAACGGCAGAGTTTCGCCCGCCGCATAGGCCCAATGTCTCATGAACAGCTCCTGCAAATAATAAACTGCGTCTCCCTGCAAGCGAAGCTGCGTGTCCCGCCAAAAACCGAGCTTCGGATCAAGCCCCAAATATTCGTCGCCGATATTGATGCCGCCTAAGAAACCGATCTTTCCGTCGATAACGGCGATTTTGCTATGATTGCGGTAATTCAGCTGTCTTGCGGCAATCGCGTTCCGCGGCGGGAGGAAACAGCTCGTTCGAATGCCCGCTTCATGCAGCCTGCTTATGTAAGTCTTGCTCAGCTGCCAGCTGCCGAGACCGTCATATAAGACGCGCACTTCGACGCCGCTACGGGCCCGCTCGGTCAATACGTCAAGAAGCCGGCTGCCGATGCCGTCATCCCGAATCGTATAGAAATCCAGATGGATATGATGCTTCGCCCGGGCCAGATCCTCCAGCAGACACGGAAAAAACTCTTTCCCGTTGGTCAACACTCGTACCTCGTTGTGGACGGTGATCGCGCTTTGGGATACGCCGGTCAAAATATGATGAAGCTTCTCGACGTCCGGGTTCGGGAGCGGACGGGCCGGAGGCGGACCGCCTTGCGCTGCCGGTGCGAGCTTGGGTTGTCCGGGTTGCTCAGCTTCGTTCTTATCATGTTGAAACGCTTCAGCGCCGGACAGCTCGCAAGCCTGCTTCAAGCGGTTTAATTCCTGCCTGCGGAGCGCCTTCTTCCGCTTGAAATCCCGCTCCGCAATCAGGTAGGCGGCAAATCCGGCAAAAGGGCAAACAAGCGCGATAAAGCTCCAGGCGACGGCTCTGCCGGCATGCTTTCGTTCCGCCGCTATAATAACCGCTATCTGCACGGCATATAAAAAAAGCGCGATAAGCGCGAGAATAAGCCAAAAGTCCGTGTCTGCCATTTTTCCACCTCGTTCCTTGCAGCCCAGCCATTAGTGTCGGCATTGCAAGGAACGGCTATTCACAGTCCATTCACCTCCCCAACCCCCTCCTGAGAAGGGGCCCCAAGGGTATGCACCCTCTGGACTCCCCAAGGAGCGTCCCTGCCGCGCGGCCGTCTTCGACAACCCTTTTGTGCTAAGACCGCGTTATCCTGACGGATAAAGCTTTCATTCCTTCTTCTTAATCTACGTTGTGCCTCAGGGTGCTGACCGACGCTAAGCCGTCTTCGACCGTACTTCGAGTAACGCCCGTATTGTCCTTACGGACAAAACTCCATTTTCCGCTTTCACCCCCGGATAATGAAACAAGCTTTTCCCCAAGTCGGAGAAAAGCTTGTTCTATAGATATGCCAGATAAGAGACCCCGCGGAAACGACTGTTTCACGGAATCCTGTAGAAATGAACGCTGCGTAGCCGCAGGTTGTCCGACAAGAGCTTTTATCCGGGCAAGCCGGCGCCTGTACCGCGCTGCTCCCGTTCCAGCTTGTCCCAGATCAGCTTATGCATGCTAAGCTTTCTGCACAGCGCTGCCGGAAGCTTCCGGTAATGGTAGCCCAGCTTAAAGCCGATCAGCTTCGCCGCCGACTCCGCGATGAGCTTCGGAATCCACCGCCACTGCTTCTCCCGGGCCAGCGCGGCAAGCTGAAGCTTGACCAGACTGCTGCCGGCCCCGCCGATGGCGCTGTACGGCTGCACCCGTTCGTTGCGGCGCATCGATACGCCGTTGTCGAAGAACCGGCGAAGCTGCTGAACCGCCGAATAATTATGCGAATGATAGACCGCCGCATCTGCAGCGTACGCTACCTCGTAACCGGCCAGGATGCAATCGGCCGCCATAAACAAGTCCTCGTTGAATATAACCGGCGACTCGAACCTCCCCATCCGCTCGAACACATCGCGTTTGACGGCGGCGCATACGTTGGAGCAGAAGAACGTCCGGATGCCGAGGCGCGGCAAATCCGCTTTCGATTTCACCGACGGCTCCGCCGGATAATTGTGCGCCCGGGCCATCCGTTCGATCGGGTTCGCATCCGGATATGGAAGCTGCCGGGCATACGAGGAGGAAATCCGCTCGCTTCCAAGCAGCGGCTCCACAAGCCGCTCCAGGAGCGTATCGTCCGCCGGCAAGGCGTCCTGCGTCATAAAAACAAGCACGTCTCCCGTCGCCCGCTCCGCCGCCCGGTTGCGAGTTCCGCCGTGATCGAATTCGGTACGCTCCACGTGCAGCACAGTGGCGCCTTGCTCGGCGGCCAGCTGCGGCGTCCCGTCCTCCGAGGAAGAATCGATGACGATGATTTCATGCGGCGCGAGCGTCTGACGCTGAAGACGGACTAGCAGCTCCAGTAACGTTTTCCCCGCGTTTAAAGTCGGAATGATGACGGATACGGCAGGTTTATGCAGCTGATGCATCTCGGTGTTAGTAGGCATTTTTGTTAACAAACCCTTTTACGATCGTTTTCAAAATGATTTTAATATCGAACAAAAAAGTCCAGTTTTCAATATAAAACAAATCGTGCACGATTCTCTCCTCGATCGACGTGTCGCCGCGCAGCCCGTTCATTTGCGCCCAGCCGGTTATGCCCGGCCTGATCTGATGCTTTACCATGTATTTCGGTATCTCTTCCTTGAACTGGTTGACGAAATGCGGACGCTCCGGCCTTGGGCCTACCACGCTCATATGGCCAAGCAGCACGTTGAAAAACTGCGGCAGCTCATCCAGGCTCGTGCTTCGCAGGAAGCTGCCGAAACGGGTGCGGCGCGGATCGTTCGCGACCGTCCACTCCGTATCCGACACTTCCGGTGCGGAAACGTGCATCGTGCGGAATTTGTACATTTGGAACGGCTTGCGGTCAAGCCCCATTCTCTCCTGTTTGAAAATAATCGGGCCCGGCGACGTCAGCTTGATGCCGATTGCAGCGATCAGCATGGCCGGGGATACGACGATAATGGCAACGAGGGAGAACACGATATCGAAAGTCCGCTTCAGCAGCTGGTTGCTCAGCTCGTCAAGCGGAACGTCGCGCACGTTAATAAGCGGCATGCCCGCGAAATTGTCGAAGAACGGACGCGCCGGCAGCAGATCGAAATAATCGGGGATAATAAGCGTCTTAACCCCCGCTTTCTCGCAGCATTCGATGATGTAGGCGTATTTGTTGTGCGCTTCAAGCGGCAGCGCGATAATAACCTCGTCGATCGGCTTGTCGGCCAGCACCTCCGGCAGTTGGTCGATTTTGCCCAAGATCGGCTTCAAGTTCGCGTGCTCCGAATCGTGCCGTTCCAAATAATCGTCGAGAAATCCGGCGACCTCATAGCCCAGTCCCGGATATTGCGCCAGTTTGTAGCAGAATCTTCGGCCGACCGTCCCCGCTCCAAGCACCAGAATATAACGCTTGTTATATCCCCGCTTGCGCAGGGTCAAGAGCGCCATCTTCACCACGAACCGGTACCCGGTCACGGACAGCACGTTCAGCCCGATAAACATCGCGAGAAACTCGCGGGAAATATGGACTTCCTTCACGATGTACAGCAGGCTGATGAGGCCAAGGCTGCTAATGGCGTGGATTTGCAAAATTTTCATGACGTCGTGCGAAAACCGCTTGCGCCGTTTCGGCGAATAAAATCCGAGATAAAACCCGATGACGACAGAGGCGAACGAATAAACCGTGCTCCACAGCAAATACGTATCGAACGGAACCGTCATGTAATACGGAAGCCAGCCGCTATAAAATTTGAGCCAATAGGCAAGCAAAAACATGAGCAGCATGCTGACAAGATCCATGAGCACATATAGCTGCGTTAGAAACCTCTGATTTTGGCGTAGCACCGCTAACTCCCCTTACCCTTAGAGCATACTTCGTTCTTGATTTGGCAATCCCTTACATTCATTTTACCAGACTCTCGCCCGCGCGGACAGCGTTTCTTCCTTTTGCCGCGATTCTCCCGGCCGCTTGGTCGCGGATGAGCTTGCGCTTGCGCCGCATGTCCGGAAATAATTTAAAGATCGTCGGCCAACAAGCGAGCAAGCCGGGTTCTCGCAGGACGATATAGCCAAGCTTGGCTCCTTCGATGAGAAGCAGCGCCGGAATGAGGCGAAGCCAGTGCCATCCCGGCCGTTCGTTTTTGATCAGCGTAAAAAAACGGTTCTGATACGAATGGCGCCGCACGAACAGCGGCATGGCGCGGCGGCCGCCCTTCTTCCAGCCCCGATGGTGAAGCGCCAGCGCCTGAGGCACGTAACGGGCCGTCCATCCCAGCGTTTGCGCCCGCCAAGCGACGTCGACGTCTTCCTTGTAGGCGAAAAACTGCTCGTCGAAAAACTGGCCGTCCAAAGATATATCCCGAATCATCGCCATCCGGTAGACAGCCGCAGCCCCCGAAACGCCGAACACGTTCCTTTCCTCGTTCCACAGCTCCGCTTGCTCTCCCGCTCCCAGATCGTACCCTTGCCGGTCGCGCTCGCGCATCCCGATGCCGGCGCTGTCCATAACGGACGGATCAAGCGCATGCACAAGCTTCCCGGTGGCGCTGCCGACTTCCGGATCGTTTTCCATCACGGCGACGATGTACTCGATATAGCGAGGGTCCAGCGTGACGTCGGGATTAAGCACAAGCACGTAATCCGATTCCGCAGCGGCCGCTATCGCCTGGTTTTGCCCGCCGGCGAAGCCGTTGTTTATATCGTTCGCGATCAGCTGCACCTCGCCGTAACGCTTTACGAGCTCCACCGTCCGGTCTGCCGAGGCGTTGTCCACGACGACGATCCGCTCGGGCGCATGGCTTTGCCGGAGCACGGCGCTCAGGCAATTGCCGATGTGCGCTTCGCTGTTATAGGTTACGATGCAGATGCTCACCTTGACGTTCACGATTATCCCCCTTTTCTTGATGTCGGCACAAAAAGAATTCCGAATTTACAGGATATCCCTTTAGACGTTAACTTTTAAAAAATAGTTTCATAAGCGGGCCGCTTGAAGCCGGCTATATTCGGCTCCCTCTACGTATCGCTTCCGGCAGCCCTACCGGCAATGAATTACTGCTTTTTCCGTCAGTTTCAGCCGCGGTACATTCGGTTCGTTCACTTCGTTCTCCGCTTATGCCGATTAACTAGATTGTTTCGAGAAAGTCCTTTAACGCTTCTCTCCACGGGCGAAGCGCAGCAAACCCGTTCGTCCGCAGCGCGCAATGGTCCATAACCGAGTACGCCGGACGCGGCGCCGGACGCGGAAACTCCGCCGTCGTGCAAGGCACGGCCTCTGCCTGCAAGCCTTTCTCCTCGAAAATCGCTTTGGCGAATTCAAACCAGGTGCAAACTCCCGTATTCGATGCGTGATATATACCGTAGCAATCGGATTGAACGAGCTCGAGCAGCATTTGGGCCAGATCCGCCGTATAGGTCGGAGAACCCGTCTGGTCGTGGACGACTTGCAAGCGGTCTTTCTCCGCCCCAAGCTTCAGCATCGTCTTCACGAAGTTGGCGCCATGCTTGCCGTACACCCAAGAGGTGCGCACGATAAAATAACGGTCGTGCAGCGATTTCACCAGTTCTTCGCCGGCCAGCTTGGACTTCCCGTACACGGTCGTCGGATTCGTCCGGTCGTACTCGTTGTAGGGCTTGTGACTTTGCCCGTCAAACACGTAATCCGTACTGATATAAGCCAGCTTGGCGCCGGCTTCCCTGGCCGCAAGCGCGACGTTGCGCGTCCCTGCCGCATTCACGCGAAAAGCCTCGTCCGGCTCGGACTCGGCTTTATCGACGGCGGTATAGGCCGCGCAATGGATCACGGCATCGGGCCGGTAACGCTCCATCGCATCGCGGCATTGCTTCAAATCGGTAATATCAAGCTCGGCCCGGGACAAGCCGATAAGCCGAACGGCAGGTTCAGCCTGCCATTCCGTCAGCTCTTTGCCCAATTGGCCCCCGGCTCCCGTTACCAGAATCGTGAAAGAACGGCTCATCGCGAAGCAGCCCCCAGACGTTCCTTGTATTGCGTATCGTAATACTGCTGATAAGCGCCCGATACGACCTGCTCCATCCAATCTTGATTTTCCAAATACCAAGCGATCGTCGCCCGAATGCCGCTTTCGTATTGGTATTTCGGCTCCCAGCCAAGCTGCTGGCGGATCTTAGTCGCGTCGATCGCATAGCGGCGGTCGTGGCCCAGACGGTCCTGCACGAACGTAATAAGCGACTCCGGCTTGCCCAGCGCCTCAAGAATGGTGCGCACGACTTGAAGGTTATTGCGCTCGTTGTTGCCGCCGACGTTGTACACTTCGCCGCTAACCCCTTTATGCAGAACGAGATCGATCGCCGAGCAATGATCTTCGACAAACAGCCAGTCCCGCACGTTAAGCCCGTCGCCGTAAACCGGCAGCGGCTTATCCTGCTGAGCGTTCCGGATCATAAGCGGAATCAGCTTCTCCGGGAACTGGAAAGGTCCGTAGTTGTTCGAGCAGCGCGTAATGTTCACGTTCATGCCGAACGTTTCATGGTAAGCGCGCACGAGCAGATCCGCTCCCGCCTTGCTGGCCGAATACGGGCTGTTCGGCGCCAGCGGCGTTTCCTCCGTGAACAGGCCGGTTTCGCCCAGCGTGCCGTACACCTCGTCCGTCGATACTTGCACGAACTTGCTCACATGGTACCGCTTCGCCAGATCGAGCAGCGTCTGCGTGCCCAACACGTTCGTGCGCACGAACAGATCCGGCTGCAGAATGCTGCGGTCCACATGGGATTCCGCCGCAAAGTTCAGAACCGCGCCGATATCGCCTGCCGCAAACAAAGGCTCCAGCGCCGCGCGGTCGGCGATGTCCGCTTTGACGAACGTATAATTCGGGTTGCCTTCCATCGCCAGCAAATTTTCCAGATTACCCGCATAAGTAAGCGCATCGACATTAACGATATGATAATCCGGATACTTCTCCGCCATATACAAAACAAAATTGCTGCCAATAAATCCGGCGCCGCCGGTCACCATGATCTTCATCGTTTATTCACCCTTCATATATAAAGTTGATGTCCGCTTCGGCGAGAACCGGATGCTTCGTATCTTTGTCCGACAATACCGGCGACGACGTCGGCCAATCGATGGCCAGCGCCGGATCGTTCCAGGCGATGCCCCGATCATGCTCCGGCGAATACAACGCATCAACTTTATATTGAACCTCGCAATTCGGCACCAGCGTGCAGAACCCGTGGGCGAATCCTTGAGGCACGAGCAGCTGCCGCTTGTTGGCGGCGCTAAGAATAAATCCTTGCCACTCACCGAACGTAGGCGATCCTTTGCGAATGTCGACCACCACGTCATAGATCGCCCCGGCCGTCACTCGAACAAGCTTCGTCTGCGCCTTCGGGTTCAACTGGTAATGCAGCCCCCGAAGCACCCCGGCCTCGGCGGAGAAGGAATGATTGTCTTGCACGAATGTATGAGTTATTCCGTTGGCGCGGAACGACTGCTCATTGTAGCTTTCCATAAAAAAACCGCGATGGTCGCCAAAAACGGCCGGTTCGATCAGTTTGACTTCCGCAAAGCGGGTTTCTAGGATTTTCATCGCTATTCTGCCTCCTACTACATCTTGAACTTTCCAAACTCCGGCCCGTACTCAATCGTCTGGGAAAGCTCGTTGGCCTTGCTGTAGGAAGAATGAGTCCCTGCATCCGTCCACCAATCTTGCAAAATATCGTACGTTAACTCATTGGAAGCAATATAAGCATTATTGACATCCGTTATTTCCAGTTCGCCTCGGGCGGAAGGCTTTAACGTTTTGATAATATCAAACACACGGCTGTCATACATATAAATTCCGGTAACCGCATAGCTGCTTTTGGGAAGCTTCGGTTTCTCTTCAATCGATATAATCTTACCTTCATGGAGCTCGGGAACGCCGTACCGCTGGGGATCTTCCACCTTTTGCAGCAAAATTTTCGCCCCGCGCTCCTGCCGCTTGAAGTTGCCCACATAATCCGTAATCGAGTCTGCGAAAACGTTGTCCCCAAGAATGACGACCATTCGGTCTTCGTTCACGAATTGCTCTGCCATTCCCAAGGCCTGGGCGATCCCGCCGGCCTCGTCCTGCACTTTGTACGTGAACGACAACTCGAATTCGCTTCCGCTGCCGAGCAAGTTCACAACATCGCCCATATGCTCTTTGCCCGTGACGATTAATATGTCTCTAATCCCCGCTTCTTTTAGCTTCGCAATGGAATGAAAGATCATCGGATACTTTCCGACGGGCAATAAATGTTTATTGGTTACCTTGGTAAGCGGGTATAACCGTGAACCCGTGCCTCCTGCGAGGATGATCCCTTTCATCATCTCACCCCTTCTCCCGCAGCAAAGCCCCGTTAAGCTTCCTGGTATAATTTATAGTAATATTCACAAGTTTCTCTTAATCCGTCCTGAAGCGAGTATTTTGGAAGCCAATTCAACTCTTTAATAGCCGTCGTGTTATCCAAGCAGCTGTTCACGATATCCCCTTCTCTTGCCGGCTTATATTCCGGGGCGTAAGGTTGATTCAGTATTCGGCACATGCTTAGCAGAAGTTCGTTTACGGTCGTTTGTTGATTGCAACTAATATTATAAATGCTGCGTGATCCTCTTGAAAGTGCCGCGACGTTAGCTTCTACAATATCTTGAACATAAATGAAGTCCCTGGTTTGTTCGCCGTCACCGTAAATTATAGGCTGTTCTCCGTTCAGCAACTTATCGATAAAGATCGATACGACTCCTCCTTCGCCTTGAGGATCCTGCCTCGTGCCATAAACATTGGCATAGCGAAGAATCGTATAATCAAGCCCATAGAGCGTTGAATACACTTGGATGTAATGTTCTGGTGTATGTTTAGAGATACCATAAAAGGACAACGGTTGAACCGGATGGTTCTCGTTAACCGGCAAATAGAGCGGGGTTCCGTATACCGCAGCAGACGAAGCGTAAATCATTTTACGTACGCCCGCGGTTTTAATTGCCTCCAACAATTGAATCGTTCCGTTAATATTAACGGTCGCGTCGAATGAAGGATTCCGCAAAGACGTTTGCACATCGATTTGCGCTGCGTGATGGATTACAATCTCGGGAGACTCGTTTTGTATTATGTCATGTAAAGATTCATCCAATAAATCGACCTGATAAAATTTTGCACGCAGAGATAAATGAGACTTTTTCCCGTTTGATAAGTTGTCTACAACTATAACCGAATGATTTAACTCAATGAGTTTATCGACAATATGAGAAGCTATAAACCCCACACCGCCGGTTATTAATATTTTCATTCGGTCACCTCCACCGCTTTTTCATTTCGTTTATTTGTAACTATAAACTTTACCAATATAAACATAATTGGTATCGGGGTAATCGTTGCTAATCCATAAGCAATATATTGCTGCAAATGACCAGGGAAATCAAAGTAATTATCAAATATAAAATAAGTAATTTGTTGAATTAATATATTAGGTAATAACGTTATTGGATATGCTATTAGTTTTTTAAAGCTCCATTTCTCTTTAAATACAAAAAAAGTTTGAGTAGTGTAAGCAATTGGAATTCCAATTATAGTGCTTAAGAACAAAGGGATATCGATAGCCACAAAATTCAAGATTGAACTTATATTATAATACCTAAAAAGGAAATAAAGCAGCAAAGTAATAACGTAGCCAAAAGCAACATTAGAACCGCCAACAACTAAAAACCTGAAAAACTGTTTGGACCAAAACCACGAAATTAAATCTTTCATAATTCATTGAAATAGTAACTCTCTATAGTTTTGGTTCGATGATCCCTACCGTTTAAGAATTTATTCCGTTTAACCAAATATAATAACAAGGATTTTGTCATATATTTTGTTTGACTAAATAATTTTACGTTAGATACTTGATCTTCTTCTCGCCAACTAATCGGATAAAACTTCAATTTATGACTAAGGGAAGTATGACCCATAAGCATATATACATTAAAGACAAGATTATCGGGATAACGTAAATAAAACGGTTCACTTAATGCATTAACTCTGTACATATTTAATCCCGAACCTAGGTCATAGATTTTCCTTCTGGTAATTATGGAAACGATTTTGTTAAACACTAAATTACCAAATATTCTAAATTTAGAATAACCGGGTGTCGAGGACCCTTTCATGAATCGTGAACCAAGAACAGCATCCCATTTTCTATATTCTCTTTCCGATATTACTTTGCTAAAGTCAGAGATATCGCCTTGATCGTCTCCATGCAACACGATCACATAATCAAAGTTATTTTGCACAGCATACTTAAATGCTGATTTATGAGTACCGCCAAGCCCTACATTTTCGTGATTTTTCACTACTCTGGCTTTTCTGCAATCATTTTTTTCAATCGCTCGTCTTGCATTTTCGATAGAATTGTCTTTACTGTGATTATCAATAATAATTATTTCATTTAGAAATACATAAACCTCAGATTTTTTTATTTTTTCAATTACTCTACTTATTTGGTTTTCGCAATTATACATTGGAATAAAAAGCAATATTCTATCCATCTACATTCTCCTATCGATCCGTTGCTTCGATAAACTCCAACATTTTATAGTAATCTTCCCCGTATGTTATCTCTTCCCATACTATATCGAGTTGTTTAATATTCTTTTTTTCGCATCTATTAAAAATATCGGTGATTTCAACTTCCCCACGATCAGATAATAATACAGGCTGTTCCAATACATCGTCTTTATTTAAAATCATATAACCGGCAAAAAATGCACCTGAAGTAAATTTATGAGGCTTTTCAATGATTTTATTGTCAACAATGGCGGCAAATCTTTTGTTTTGTTCGTTCTCTTCTTTAACAACATAAGTTGCAATGTTATCCATCGAATTATCATTTAAAATGCCTCTATAATAGTTATCTCCAAACAATACAATGAACCTGCCACCTGCACATCGCGCGCCGGTTAATAAAGACATTCCGGTACCTTCAGGAGATTGAGGACGTTTAATAAGAATAATAATATCATTTTCAACCTCCCGGATATATCTTCCTTTAAGGTAAGTGAAGACTTGTTCATCGTAATATACAACGATGATTTTACCTATATTATTTCTAATGCAAAAGTCAATATTGTAATCTAGCAACGTTTTATCTCTAAATTTCTCTAATATCTTATTTTTTCCGTAGCGCTTGCTTAGTCCTCCGGCTAAAATGATTGCTGAATCGGCCATTTAACTAATTCCTCTCCAATGTTAAGGGTTATTTTTTTTGCTTTGAGAAACTCCACTTCACTCTGTTGTTTCTTGTATTTAAGTAATCTTAACCAATGACTGAGCTCTAAAATTTCTACCACTCTTGATTTTGCACCTGAATATTTGAGTATGTCGGTTCTTAATTTAGATAGTTCGTTCAGGTTAATTTTGTTGGTAATTCCAAAAGTATATTCGTACCCTCGAGCAGATTGTAAAATTTTTGCAAGATCTAATAACCAACTACTATACAGGTCAACCTGATAGTTCGGATCAATTACAACTAATTCATTTTCATCTACTAAAATATTTGATAATGTTAAATCTCCGTGACTAAACGACCTTTCTTCTTCTAATAACAACCTGTTCTTTTCTAATTGGAATATACATAACTCAAAAATCTCCATCAATCCAATGTCATCAGTAAAAAAATGCTGATGCTCTTTGATTCGGTTGATATATGTGTCTAAGCTTGCATTATTCTTAATATTAATTTTTTTAATATCCTCTATTAATTGAATAAGCTTTTTAAAGTGGATTCTCCCATCATACACATCACACAATCTACTGCCTTCTGTAAAGCTCATAATAATTTTTTCATAGTTAGAAAAATAAATCTCGGGGGTTCTGATTCCAGAATCTTTTAAAATACCGATAGATTGATTACTTTTAGTTATTTTATCAATTACTTTCCCTTGTCTTCTAATTTTTTCTCCGCTTCCCCCTTTGTACTCTTCTAGATATAAATCTACATGTACAATTGACAATTTATTAGAAATATTATGCAATTCTGCTGCTTTCTTTGCTGAAATCTTCCCAGTATCACTGTCTTCATATACAGTATAATTATTCGCAGGATATAGCGAAATTGCAGTATAATAAGGATCAGGATCCGGTTTAACATTCTTTACTCTATCTCTTCCGATAACATCAATCACATCACTAACACCATAATATGTTAATATATATCTTATGTCATCAGAATGAGCGTTTGAAACTATTACTTTATTTGGTAACGAAAGAATGTCGTAATTCGGAATAGTGTATTTCGTATAATTTTTATAATTATTTTTTTTATACTTTTTGATCTGCTCTTTTATTTCTTCACTAATCTCATACTTCTCCAAAAGTGAATTGATACTTTTGCCCTCAAATTCAATAAAATCGGAAAGGATAAAATCCACACCATTCGCGTTAAAAGCTTCCCTGTATGCCTCTTGTAAAGCTTCTCTGGTATTAAATAAAACCTGATCAAAGTCAACTAAATTAATATGATCCCACACAATATTCTCACTCATTTCATCACATATTTTTACTAGTATATTTCTTTCTTTTCTCTAATAAATATACGATTATTACAAAAAAACCGGCTAGATACATAGGGTAGTAATACATGAAATAGCTTCCTGGTTGTAACAAGAATAATAGCGGAATTCTAGCCAAGCAAATAAGACTCATCCAAATTAAAGGGTCTCTTATTGAATTAATTCGAATTAAAATTAAGGACAAAAATAATAATATAGGAGTAAAGTTCCAAAATACCATCATTAGACTTGTATGTCCGAGTTTTGATCTACTAAAATCCAAGTACTTGACAACAATTGAACGTATATCAGAAATCATCGGTTTATTAAATGGATTACTTAATAAAGACTCGACTGCATCATTTTGTTCATTATTTCGTAAGTAGAAACTAATGTAATCTGACGTGTATTTACCATTCTCTGAATAACCAGAAGCCCCTAGTAATGTCCTTGTTCTTGCCGATATGAATATATCGGGATTTTGAAGTACTAGTTTAACATATTCCTTTTTAAATTGATCTAATTGCTGGTTCGTAAATCCCTCTTTAACTGCTCCATTCCAGAAACTCGGGGTTTCGTAATAATCCGGCATAGTCTTCATCAATTCAACATCTACAACACTATTAATTATATCCAAATTAATATTATTCAGATTTGCATTTCTATCAGATAAAATGTTTGAAATTGGGTTAATATATGCGGTTAATTCATATCTCATTTTTGTGGAGTTGTCTTTATTGAAAATATAATAAATATTATTAATAAACAAAACTCCGCACAAAGCAACAATGGTGAATAATACAATCTTCTTCGTATACTTTTTACCAAGGGAGATTAAAAGAAATATTGGAACAACAGCTAAATGATATATTCCTTCCGTTCTCCAGGTTGATAAGACCACGGTTAAAAACAGAATGACAACCAGAGCTCTACTCGTCCCCAATTTGCTTTCTCGAGAGTAAAAATAAAGCAATCCTATTAACAACAACTCCAACATCGCTATCATTGTGCTTCTAAAAGTCATCAATGTACTAAAAATAAAAGCTGGCCATAAGATCAAACATACTATTATTAGATACTTCAATCTCTTTATTGCGAAATGAATTTCTAATTTTGTTATAACCCAAGATGTAATAGCAGACATAAAGAAGACTTGTATAAAGACGATCGTTCCTGCAGATGGAAATAAATATTGCGCAAGGATAAAGAAATAAGATGTCAAATAAGATTGCCAATACTCTAATAGAAAATAGGTTGACGATTGATAAACCCAAAATTCATCCCAAACAAATATTCCAGGCCAACTAGCGGCTAACCACAATAAATATGGTACGAAAATTAAAAGAAAATTTCGTAACCAATACTTTATGAATTGATCATTTCGCCGCTCTATTATATGAAAAATAAAAAATGAAATTATAAAAACACAAATAAAATAGAGGGCCTTTGAACTAATATAACCCGCTTGGCTTTTTATTCCATTACTAAATAATGTTTCAGTATAGAATGATATCAAAAGTAAAAGCACTGCAGAACAGAAAGCATATAAACTTATTTTGATGTTCCGGCTTGTATGAAATATCTGTACCACAAATTACACCTCTATTTAATTACTCTGGATACCTTTTTTGATTTATGTCACTCTTAACCTTTAAAAACTAGGGTTATCAAAAGAGTAAGCCGGACCATTCGAATTCAAAATATTAAATATTTCAAATGAAAACATAGAATAAAACTCTCGATGCTTATCGGTAATTAAGCGGTATAAATAAGTTTGATTATCTACATTAAACTGTCTTGACATAGAATCAGGCCTAATTCTATAGATAAATAATGGTTCTGTTATTACGACTCCCCTACAATTTGCTTCAACCATACTTATGGCACTTTCATAATCTTCCATGCCGTAGACCATTTTTGGATCATTTTGTCCATGTAGAATAAAGTCTCTTTTTTTATAAACCAATGCACTACTGTTAACCGAATTATGAACTAAAAAATAAGGCGGTTCTGGGTTCCACGTAATCCACATACCGTTGGAACCATCAAAATACTGCGTCCAACAACCTACGAAGCTGACATTGTCATAGGCCTTTAAAATATTTATGGCTTTAGTATAATATTCAGTTGCGACTTTATCGTCTGCGTCTAGAAAAGCCAAATATTTTCCTCTAGCGTGTTTAACGCCTTCATTTCTTGCATTTGCAAGACCACCATTTTTTTTATGAATCAGTTTTACTGGATATAATTTTTCAATTTCATTCAATACCTCAATACTATATTCGTCATTGCTTCCATCATTAACTATGATTATTTCAAGATCGTTATAAGAAACTTCCATAAGAGAGTCTAATGTTTCTTGAATCCAAGGCCCCATATTGTAATAAGGAATTACTACACTTAACAAATCATCAATCTCATCTCTAATCAAATTTTCGTCACTTGTATTTTTTTTGAGATCGAATTCATGTATAAACGGATATTTACGATTATTTTGTTTTGGATTCGAACGAATTACATTCTCCCACAGATTAATTTTCTTCTCATACACTAATTCATAAGAACAAAACTTACTGATCTTGTCTCTAGCCTCTAATCCCATGGAAATAATCTCTGAATCTGTAAGTTCTAAGATTTTGCTAAAGTTTTTTTCAAATGAATTAAAATCATGGATGTCAAATAGGAACCCGTTCACCTGATTGTCTATGATTTCACGTTGGCCACCACTATCTGAAGCCATAACTAACTTTCCTCTAGCCATCGCTTCCACTACTGCATAAGAAAAACTCTCAAAAAGAGAAGGAACAAATACAACCTTCGCCTCTGAAATAATTTCAAATGCTTCTTTCTGTGGAACTAACCCTTCGAACTTAATGAATCCGTTATCAACGTATTTTTTGTATTTCTTTTTCAAGTAGTCGGTAAATGAAGAGTTTTTAACAGAAAAGAATCCATCACTACCAATAACCCGAAGTTTTGATTTCAATCCCGTATCCCAAAATTCTTTTAAAAAACTAATCAATTGATCTAGTCCTTTAGGATAATGAGCCCTTCCAAAGAATACCATATCATCGGATACATAGTTATCGAATATTTCAACAGAATCAACTGAATATGGATTCGGAATGACATGTACATTCGATAGGTTAACTTTCATTCTGTCTGAAATCTGCTCAACCAAATATTGACTCGGCGAAATCACTACATCAGCCGAGAGTATAGAAAACTTCTCCAATTCGCCAATCCAAAAATCAGGAAACTTAAATTGTGGACCTTGACCAATCTCATCAATAATAAATTTAGGTGTATGTAAATTTAAAGATATAGGAATATCAATCAATAAAGAATTAAGTTGTTTTTTTCTGTGAAGCAGAAAATAAGCAATACCACCATATTCCTGAGTTTCTATAATATCCGGTCTACCTACTTTTGTTATTAGGTTCTCAATATGATCTGCAAAATCATAACTTAACGCAGCCATGTACCCCATATTATTATAAATTTTATTCAAACCAGGCTTAAATCGATAAACAATTACTCCTTCTCTGACCGACTCGTCAATGGCGACATCAAGATTACTGTCTGGAACAATTACTCTGACCTGATGCCCGTGTGCATTTAGTAATTTCGCTGTGTTGTGACAGTAGGTACCTATTCCTCCACCGTAAAAAGGAGGATACTCTGTAGTCATTAACCATATGTTCAAGCTTAAACCCTCCCTTTGTTACCGATCAAAATAAAAACTCCATTTTTAATTTTTTTAAGGATCCTACCCATTAATGTCTTGTCCATGAATGCTCTATAGATACCAACAAGTTTCCAACTTTTCATAGCAAATATTTCGTTAAGTTGGTTTTCATAAATAGCTTTTTCTTGTCTTACTGTATTAAGTAAGTGCCATAACTGCTCTTTTTCTTTTATCTGAGAATTAATAACATCTTTATAAGTACTAGTATGTTCTGAGATGTATGATATCCTTTTCTTTAATCTCTCTTTATCCTCCATCAAGAATTCTATCTGACTTTGGAACCTTTTAACATCCTCTTTTTTCTTTTCTACTTCATTGACTAGTCCGTCATATTCGGCTCTTAGTTTGGAAAGTTCTTGCTCATATTCATTAAGTTTATCTAAGTATAAAATTTTATCTCTTTCTAAAACTTTGATTTTTTCTTGGTATTCGGCTACATCTTCTGAATATCTATTCCATAGATTCTCTAAGGGTGTTCTGTTTACTTCATGACATATACTAGCGATGTTCTCTGTAATTTCGTTATTAGAGCATACAGCCAACATATACAAATGATTTTTGATCTCTTCACTCGGGGCACTATCTATGTGTTCCCCTGATATTTTTATTTTTTTATTCATTAATAATTTATCAATACTATTATTACTCTCCCATAAAAAGCTGCTCATATTAACTTCTTGAAGATAGATCCTAACATTAGTGAAAAGAGTTTGAAGAATAGCTTCAAATTCTTCTTTATACCATTCTCTTAGATGAAATGGATTTTTGGCCTCAAAAAGATCGGTTCTTGTCTTATCTGGAGTAGAGATAAGTAATATTCCATCCGGTTTAAGAATTCTCTTTATTTCATTAAGAAACTCAATTTGGTCATTTTCATTCATATGCTCAATTGTTTCAAAGGACACTATGATATCAATCGAGTTATTTGGAATTTCAATCTTTTTAGCATCACCACAAAGAAATCTTAAATTTTGATTTACATAGCTATTCTTTGCAATTTCAATTGTTTTTGGATCAATATCCATCCCAATAACTTCTTTAGCCTGTTTTGAAAGTTGGTAAGCCCCGTATCCTTCGCCACATGCAATATCTAACACAACTTTTCCCGTTACAAACTCTTGAGCAATTAAATAGCGATGCCAATGAAACAATAACTCTACATAATCTTTTGATTTTGTTTCAATTCTTTCCACTTCCATTTTTATCCCCCAATTATTTCATCGTAGTAATTTATTCATTTTGAGTTTAAAAAACAACTTTATTATTCTAGACCCCCACTTGGAATTTGCTAATCGCATCAATTCTTGCTTTTGAGACCCAATTGAACTTTGCTCATTATATGCGAGTGAAACCGGGGGATAATCCAGAGTAGGATTGTCCCATAAATAACCTGGACCATTAGCATCAATCAAATTAAATAATTCTAAACCATATTTTTGATATAAGCTTGAATTGAATTCAGATAATCTCTGTCTCAAATATATAATAACATCTCTATTAAATTGTCTTGACATCGAATTGGATCTAACCCTGTAGTGTACCAAGGGTTCCGGAATACTAACACCAATACAGCCATTCGATGCCATAGCTACCCACCCTTCATAGTCCTCCATCCCGTATTCCATTGCAATCTTATTCTGGCCATAATTTATAAAATCAGATTTTCTTACCACTACAAATGCAGCTAACATATTCGAAGCAAGAAAATATGGGAACTCAGTATTAAAGGTTGGCCATACATCGTGACTATTTCCAAAATATTTTAACCAGCTATACACGTAAGAAACATTTTTATATTGGTTTAAAATATTAATAGCCTTCGGATAAAATTCAGGCTCAATTAAATCGTCTGCGTCTAAAAATGCTATATATTCACCCTTTGAATTGATCGCTCCTACGTTTCTAGCATTAGCTAATCCTCTATTTTGAATATCTATAATTCTAATTTTCGAATGGTTTCGGTATTGATCTAATACTTTTATACTATTATCATCGTTCGTCCCGTCGTTGACGATTACTATTTCAATCGGGGTATAATTTGTAGCTAATGCACTCTGAATCGTCTCTGCCAGATACTCACCAAGGTTATAGTAAGGAATAACGATTGAAAGGAGACCTTTTTCATACTCTTGTCCTATGTCTTCACCAACAGCTATTTTATATTCTTGAATTAGTGTAGGGAAAGATTGATTGGAACCGTCATTTTTTAATTTATCTATTACTTTCTCAAAAAAATCCACTCTTTGCTTTAAATTATCTGTTATATTGCACATCTCTCTGATTCTATTATGAGAAACTTTACTCATTTTCTCGAGCTGCGTGCTATCCAGGTTAACAATTCGAGCTAGTTGTTTTTCAAAGTCACCCGAAATGTTCCAGTCAAATAATAAACCAGCAAGTTCATCATCCTGAACCATCTCAGCTTGCCCTCCCGATCTTGAAACCAGCATCGGTGATCCCAACCACATCGCTGATAAACAAGTATACGGGTAGTTCTCATAAAGTGATGGAACGATAACGGCCCTAGCAGCTAATATTTCAGGATTTAATTTTTCAGGAGGAACTGCATTACAAAATACAAGTTTATTTTGTTTGATCCTATGTGCATATTTCTCTTTTAATATTTCACCTAAATTACGTGCTTTCGGATGAAAATAGGTATCCCCACCTATGATTTTCAAAGTAAACTCTTCTCCATTTGCCCAGAGCTGTTCTGCTCCTTGAAGCATTTGACTTACGCCTTTTCGATACTCTGTTCTTCCGAAATACAACAATGTCTTACTGTTATAATCTCTTTTATAACCTTCAGAATAATCATCTATATAATACGGAAGATTTATTACTTGAATTTCTTTTTCTGGTACATATCGCTGTAACTGATCTTTTAAATATTGACTTGGACTAATGAGGGCGTCTGCTGCTTTTAGGCAAAACTTCTCCATTTGACCAATCCAATAATTTGGAAACTTATACATTGGAGCTTGGTTAACCCGATCTAGCTCAAAGGTCGGAGTATGTAAATGTACTACGATCGGGATATTAGCTAATATAGGTTCCAATTGCCACTTTTTCATAAGTAAATAATATCCAATGGCATTATAATCTTGGACCTCGATAACATCAGGTTTAACACCATCAATTTTTATCTGATTAATTACCTCATTTGCAAATTGATAGGCTAGCGCGGCCCAATACCCCATAAAGTTATAATGTTCGCCTTGCATATGTTTAAATCTTATAATGCGCAAGTTAGGCAATGGGCTTTCTACTTGCGATTTTTTGTGATCTCTGACTATCACCGTTACTTGATGATTAGCTTTTGCGAACATTTGAGCAGCTTGATTTACATACATCCCAATTCCTCCACCATATTCTGGAGGAAATTCACTTGTTAACAACCATATATTCACTTACTCTCACCCAATTCTAATTCATATATTTATTCATAACAGTCTCTGTGTCCCCTACTTCGATTACCTTTCCTTTTTCAAGATAAGCCACACGATGACATAGTTCTTTAATTTGAGCAGCACTATGTGACACAAATAATACAGTAACCTTATTTTCAATCATTGTTCTTATTTTTTCTAAACACTTTTCTTGAAATTTATAGTCTCCGACTGACAGAATTTCATCCACTATCAATAACTCTGGCTCAACCACCGTGGATATTGAGAATGCAATTCTGGCCAACATACCTGAGGAATAATTTTTAAGTGGGACATCTAGAAAGTCCCTCGTCTCTGCAAAGTCAACGATTTCGTTAAACTTCTCTTCGATAAAACTTTTCTTATAACCAAGAATTGCTCCGTTTAAGAATATATTCTCCCTCGCTGTTAAATCCATATCAAATCCAGCTCCAAGTTCGATAAGAGGGACAATATTGCCGCAAACTTTTACTTCTCCTTTAGTTGGCTTTAGCACCCCAGCAATTACTTTGAGTAAAGTACTTTTACCTGCTCCGTTCAATCCAACTAATCCAAAAACTTCTCCTTTCTTAACATCAAAGGTTACCCTATCTAGAGCTAGGAATTCCTTGTAGTTGATTTGCCCTTTAAAAAATTTAATAAAGTATTCTTTTAAATTTTCTATTTTCTCAGTCTGTAAATTAAAATTCACAGATACATCTTTTACTGATATTGCTATATTATCATTCATCACAACCAACTCTTTCTGGTTAAATGTACAAGATGAATTTATCTTGCTTTTTATAAAAAACAAACACTCCTACAAGCAGTGAAATAATTGCATAGAGCGCCATATTAAGTTGTTCATAAACCCCCGGAATATGATGATATAGAATGATTTCCCTAAACATTTGAATTGTTTGTGTAATCGGGCTTAGTTCAACAAGTACTCTAACTGTATCAGGTAGTATTTCAACTGGATAAAACAAAGGTGTAAGAAAACTAATAGCTGTCAAAACAATACCATACAAATGTGCTAAATCACGAAAAAAAACAGCGGCGCATGAAAGGATCAGACACACTCCTACTGTAAATATAAAGTAATAAATCAGGGGTATAAAAAATAACAACATTGTCCAATGGAATTCAGTACGAGTACCTATAATAACTAGCACAATAGCAATTAATGAGATGAGTAAATTAACGAAACTAAAAATAGATTTGGATAAAGGAAACATGTATTTGGGAATATAGACTTTTTTAATTAGAGATGCATTAATATATATTGAACCTAGTGCGATATTTGTTGCTTCTGAAAAAAAGTTAAACAGAATAGACCCACATAAAAAATAAACAGGAAAGTTTGGAATGTTTGATTTAAACAATGTCGAAAAAACCAAAGTAAGTATAATCATCGTGAATAAGGGATTCAAAAGAGACCATACGACTCCGAGAATAGATCTCTTATATTTCACCTTGAATTCTCGTTTCACCAACTGAATCAATAAATACCTATACTTAAAAAAATTTTCAAAATACTTGTTCTTAAAATAATTTGTCATTTGGCATTTTCCCTCTCAGAGCAATTAACTTATATAAAAAATTGTAGTTATTTTAATATAGAATATAAAAACAAATGATTCATACAACAATAAATTTTCACGCCTATCTTTCAAATTTTTATCTATAGTCATCTACTATAGTCATCTTCGCCCCCATTTGCTAAAATACAATAGAGCACAATTTACCAAAACAAGGAGCACAAGATTAATGAGTACGTATTCTAGCAAGGGCAGAAAGAATGCCTACGGGAACATTCCGCTGCTGCAGTGGATCATGACGATTGGTGTCGGATTGTTCATCTTTATTTTCCCCTATAACCAGGCATTATTCAATGGCTATGCTTTTAATTTCGAAAGCAAAATTTATCCTGCCGTCATCTTTGCTTATATTCTATTAATTGTAACGGCTGTCTACCTGTTCCGGCAAAACTGGTCGCTGGCGAGCCACCGGGGCATTTTGTCGATTGGCGTCATGTTGTTTGCCGTCGTTTATTGGATTTCTTCCTTCCAGGCTGCGGCTCCTTATTACGCCAAGTTCATGACGCTGATCGTGTTTGCGCTTGCCGCCTTGTTCGTGACGGCGCTGTTTGCGGCCGAGAAATGGCAAATGCGCAAAATCATTGAGTACTCCCTTATGGGCACGTCTTATATTATCGTTCTGTTCGGCTTGCTGAACTTGTTTGGCCAAGTCTATTACCGTGACGCCATGTGGCTTTCCAGCACGGGTTACCGGTTGACTTCGTTTTTCCAATATTCGAATACATACGCGGGCTTCTTGCTTGCGTTGTTTTTCGCGACGCTCTATTATACTACAAATTGCAAACGCTGGTATATGAATCTGATTCATGCTTTGATGCTGGCGCCGATCTGGATTTCGTTTATGCTAACGTACTCCCGCGGGGCATTCGTCGTTATACCGGTTATTCTGCTCGCGTTGATTCCGTTCCTGAGCTTCATGAGACAGCTGCTGTACATCGTTTATATGGTCATATCGGTGGTCGTCTCCATGGCGTTCCTGGGCGTTATAACGAAGAACTCGGAGAAAATATCCGCGATCGTGCAGCCTACGGCTGAGCGCGGCCCCGATACGATCTCGCTGTTCAGCTCGCTGCCGTTGCAAAGCTGGCTGATGCTCCTTGCGGCCAGCGTAATTATTGCGGCGGTCATCATGCACATTCAGGTCCGCTGGTCCGCCAAACTGGAAGCCAAAGTGCAGAAGCTGGCCGACCGTCGCGGCTCGTTCCTGTTCGTTCCGGCGCTTATCGTCGTGCTTGGCGCGATCGCCGCGGCGCTGCTGCTTACGAACAATCCGATTCGCAGCCTGCTGCCCGATCCGATCGAAGAAAGGCTTTCTACGATTAACTTCCAGCAGCACAGCGTCTTGGAACGTTGGACGTTCTACGAGGACGGGCTTCGCCTGTCGCAGGACTATCCGTTGTTTGGCGCCGGAGGCGGAGCGTGGCAAGCATTGTTCCAACAATACCAAAATAACCCGTATTGGAGCAAGCAAGCGCATAGCTATTTTATCCAAACGCTGGTAGAAGTGGGCTGGATCGGCCTCCTGCTGCAGCTGGCCTTGCTCGCCTACTGTTACATCCTTTATATTCGTTTTTACGCGAAACACCCGGAACGCCGGGGAAGCCATTTGGTCTTTTTTATTTTCTCGTTGGCTTTGCTCGTCCACAGCGCCATTGACTTCGATATGAGTTACGTTTATTTAAGCGCGATTCTGTTTGTCTGTCTGGGCGCCATGCTGGCGCCGTACGGCAGCCTAATGGGACTGAAGAAGACTGCTGCTGCAGTTGAAACCGGCGGAGTGCCGGCTAAAGGCGGCAACACAAGCGCTAAATCTTCGAATGGCGAGACACGTTCATACGGCAAAACGATTTACGCATCTGCGATTGTCATCGCCTCTCTCGTGCTGCTCTTCGGCGCGATCCGGGAAACGAATGCAAATGGATCCTATTCGAAAGCGATCGGAATGGCTTCAAGCGGTTCGGCCGACATTAACGACCTGCTTGGCCCGATAAACAAAGCGATTGAGCTCTCTCCGAACCATACGCAGTTTTCGCTTGTAAAACTAGACTGGCTAAACCAAGTTTATCAAAATACGAGTGAAGAAAGATTTCTGAAAGAGGCACTGTCGACCGTTGACGCCGCCAAAAAGAACGACCCTTACAACCGTGATATTGTATTGTCGCGTCTCCAATGGCTCGGAAGAGCAGGAGACATGGAAGGGATGCTAACCGAAATCGAAGACGGTCTGGACAAATTCCGCTGGGATATTACGTTCTACGAAATCGCGATAGTAGAATACGTATCGGTTGGCGAAACCGACAGCTCCAAGAAGGAACAGTATTGGAACCGGGCCGCAGAGATTGGCGAGGAAGTGCAGCGCCGGATCGACAAGCTGAAAGACTTGCCGCCGGAACAGCTGCAAGGCCGCTCGTTTGATTATACGGACAAGATGAAAGAAGCTTTGGCCAAAATCCAATAGTTGGACAAGCCGAAGAACCGGCGCCCCCGCTCAGGGTTGGCGCCGGTTTTTTTTACGGCAATTTGCGTTGAGCTATCGTGAGATGGCTCGTGTTGCTGCAAAATAGCCGCGAGTTGAGCTTAGTGTTACGGTTTACCGTTAATCGCGGTGAATCGAGATGAATCATGATGAGTTGCATAGACAGTCGCGGTAACTAGGTCAAACTTGAGAAGTTGCATTTTGCAGTCAAGCGTGATGAACGGCGATGACTGGCGCCAAGTTACGGTCGAGGGCGGCTAGTCGTTCCAAGCTGCGAATGGCGATGAGCGATGGCGAAACATGGACAACCATTCGACTCGTTTTTTAATAGCGGAGAGGCTTGTTCCCCGCTTTTCTCATCGAATAAGACTGCCCAATCCTCCTGTTTGTCCGCGTTTTAAGTGGCATGTTTTATAGCGTGCCGGAATAAATAGCATTAGAACGTTCTAAATCTCCCCCGGCCGGAAGGAGAGATGCTTTGAAACGGGCGCGGAGCATGAAATGGTCGTTTGTTGTCATTAGAGGCGCCGATCAATCCGTCAAGCAATTCCGTGTTTCGAAAAAATCCGTCGTGGCCGCCCCCGCTGCGGCTGTTCTCGCGGTTACGGGCTGTCTTGCGGGACTGCAAATCAAGGCGGCTTACCAAGCCCGGGAGCTGAAGGACGTGATCGCCAAACAATCCGATCAGCTTGCGGAAACGGTCGCCGTCAAGGACCAAAGGATCGCCGCCTTGCAGCGGCAATTGGCCGGCATGTCGGCTGAAGCCGAGGAAGTGAAGGAGAAGGTCGAAGAGCTGCAGGGGCTGGAGAACAAGCTCGAGCAGTTTATCGATAAATACGGGGATCGCGTCAATCTTTCCAGCGGGACAGGGGAGGACGTTGCGGCTAACGGCGGTTCTCCGCACTCGGCCCGCTCCATAACCGAACCTTACGCTTCCGCTTACGCAGGCTCTTCCTCTATAAGCGAAATGGAGTCTGTTGCAACTAGTCCCACCGAGACCGAGGCCGACTTGGAGTCGGTGGGCGCAATTGCCGAAGGCATGAAGCGGTCGATGGAGGAAACGCTGCAGCGGGCCATTCTTGTGCGAGCCGCAGTCGACGCTTATCCGTCCGAATGGCCCACACGCTCGCGGCGGCTCACGTCCAGCTTCGGCTATCGCGAAGATCCGTTTAACGGCACCGTGAAATTCCATGCGGGTATCGACATCGCCGGAAAGTCGGGCGATCCCGTGTTCAGCGCGGCTGACGGCATTGTGGTCGAGACCGGCAGCGGCGGTTCGGAAGGCAACTATATTACCGTCGATCATGGCGGCGGTCTGAAAAGTATCTATATGCATTTGCTGAAAATCGAGGCGAAAGAAGGCGATGCCGTCGTCCGCGGCGAAAAAATCGGCCTGATGGGTTCCAGCGGCAGAAGCACGGGTACGCATCTTCATTTTCAAATTATGGAGAACGGCGAAGCCGTCAATCCGCTTCCCTACCTGAACAGTCCGTCAAGCTGACAATCCGAAGGAGGAATGCGCCGGATGCTCAAATCATCGAAGCGTCTCGCAGGCACGGATACGTTAATCGGCCACGGGACGCAAGCCGAGGGAAAAATGGTATGCGGAACCAACTTGCGCGTGGAAGGCGAATACCGGGGAGACATAGAATGCACGGGCAGCGTCATTATCGGAGAATCCGGTATCGTACGCTCGAATATTAACGCCAAGGACGTTGTTATTGCCGGCAAAGTCTACGGCGACGTGACGGCTAAAGAGCGCCTCACCATTACGGCGGGCGGCCAATTGCACGGCGATGTGGCGACCAGCTCGTTCATCCTCCAGGACGGAGGCATACTTAACGGCAATTGCCGCATGGAACATCGTCACGAGACGCGCATGCGGCCTTTGTCCGAAACGGAGCCTCCTGCGGCTCCCGCACCGACCATCAAAGATGCGGTTCAGGCAGCCCAAGCTGCCCAAGCCGCCCAGGCGGCTCAAGCTGCGCAAGCCGCCAAAGATCAAGCGCGCGAGAAGGCGCGTCAAGCCGGTTGACCGGGAAGGGAACCCCGACCGGCTGTCCGGCAAAAGCGCACCAAGTCCGCGGATGGAGCAAAGCATTCATGCCCGCCAGCGGGGCTGCGCACACAACAGACGGGAGGGGTGCAAACTCCCCTCAAACCGACTGAGCGAAAGGCGAGCCCCACGCGGTTTACAATGCTTGCAGGCGGTCGCGGATAACGATCGACAATCGTTTCAAAGGCTCAACCCAAACAGCAAGGCGCGGAAAATCTCTTTCCGCGCCTGTTTCCTTTATGGGGTGCCGCCTCGTTGCCGGGGTTGCTCTACGGCCCGGCCGCTTACGCTTAAGCCGCCACGTCCCGCTTATTGAAAATATACCATGTCAAGGCGATGAAGATGGCATAATAAACCGCCAGCACAAGCAGCGAGAAGCCGTAGCCCATTCCTTCCCGAAGCGGATTTCCGTTCAAATACTGCGTCAAATCCAGATGGATGAACAGCACGTAATCGACCCACTTCTTATCCATCATCGCAAGCAGCGGCGTAAAGCTGTTGACGACCACGATCAGAAAAATCGAGATCCCGATCGCAAGGGCGCTGCTGCGGAAGATGGTCGAGATCATAAACGCCATCGTTAGCGTAACGATTAACGTTATGATGTTGAGTCCATAATACTGCAGCTGATAAGACAGCGCCGAGCCGCTGTACGGAACGCCGAAAGCTTCGTTCGCCGTCTCGTTGCCGTAGCCGAAAAGCAGCATATTGATAAGAAGCGCAAAAACGAACAAAATGACGGTCAGCAAAATGCCGAACATCAAATTGGCGATATATTTGGACAGCAAAATTTTCGAACGGCTCCACGGCCGAATGAGAAGCAGCTTGATGGTGCCGGTCGCAAATTCGTCCGCCACGCTGCCGGCCGATATAATAACGGCGAATATCGTAACGAGCATGAACAGCAGCTGCGTCTCCAGTCCGAACATATACCACATCGTCGGTGGATCGTTCGTAACGCTGTACGCCACCAGCGAGATGCAAGCCTCAAGCAGCACAAGTATGCCTGCCATAATCCAAGCCCTTGGCCTGCGGTAAATTTTCATATTCTCATTCATGACGAGTTCAAAGAAGTTAAACAATGCGCTCGCCTCCCGTCACTTCAAGGAATTGATCTTCCAGCGACTTGCTTTGCATCCGAATGCCGTATACGCGGATTCCGGCTCCTACAAGCTTTGCGTTAATATCCGCCGCCCCTTCCCGGTCCGTTTCCACGGCGATGTCGCCTTCCAGCAGAACGGCCTGGATGCCGGCGGCCGAAAGCACGTTCAAGGCTTCCTCCGGCTTGTCTACCTCCAGACGGACCGTTCCCGCGCCGCTTTCCTTGCCGCCGTTCTTCAAATCGCGGATGTCGATCAGCTTGCCGTTCTGGATGATCGCGACTTTGTCGCACATCAGCTCCATCTCCGCCAGCAAATGGCTGGACACGAAGACGGCGATCCCTTCCTCCTTGGCCAAACGGCGCAAGTAGTCGCGAAGCTCCCGAATACCCGCGGGATCAAGCCCGTTCGTAGGCTCGTCCAAAATAAGCAGCTTCGGCCGGTGCAGCAGCGCCTGCGCGACGCCAAGCCGCTGCCGCATGCCCAGCGAATAACCTTTGACCTTGTCGTGGATGCGCGCTTCGAGCCCGACCAGCTCGACGACTTCGTCGATCCTCTCGTCGCTGACGCCTGGAACCATCCTCGCATAATGGATCAAATTCTGATATCCGGTCAAATATTTGTACATCTCCGGATTCTCGACGATCGCCCCAACTTGCCGAATCGCCTTCTCGAATTGCTTCGATATGCTGTAGCCGCCGATCCGGATTTCCCCGGATGTCAGCGACATTAGGCCTACCATCATCCGAATGGTCGTCGTCTTGCCGGCGCCGTTGGGCCCAAGAAAGCCAAACACTTCCCCTTCGGGCAAATCGAGCGACAACCGATCAATAATCGTTCTTTTGCCGATACGTTTCGTTACGTTGATCATCCGAACTATCGGTTCGTTCATCCAATCCCTCCTAGCCATAACTTAAACTATTATATACGAATGAGGGAGATAAAGGAAACGCCGCAGTTCGGAGGTCCGCATCCGATGCGGGTTATACCGCGCACTCGTACAAATGCCGTTCGACATCAACCCGTGCCATGTCCCCTGCGGAAGGGGCCGGCATCGCCAAGCATTCTTTGCCCTTCTCCTCCAAACCGGCGTTTCTTTCGGCTTCGGAATCATGTCCTTTAGAGCATGCCTCACAGCAGCCAAGGCTGTATGTATTGCGGAAAAACCCCGTTTTAAAAACGATGCTCGCCTTGCTTATCCCGACCATCTTGCCGCAGCCTACACAATAAAATTCGTTCGTCATTCGAATTGGCACCGCCCTATTATACTATATGTAGCTTTCTTTGCTTTATTATGATACGATTCGTATCTAAACTTTATGCCAATTATCGAATGCTGTCAATATAAATCTCGTTATTTGTCGTCTATCGTCGCAAAATTTTATTGTTAGCGCTTACATCCAAACGTAAAATAAAACGGCTGCCATGTTGCAGCTAAAGCCGAAGCACAAGCCGATTCGCCGCAAAACTATAACCGCTGCCTGTTTCCGCCGCTTTCTCTCTCCATAACCGATGCTCCTTTTTGTTCATCCGGCTATTTACGATGATTACTGCAGCTGCTCCTTCAATAAATCGTGAATTCGATTCCGCTCTTCGTCGGGCACGATGTAGTACCAGACTCCCCCGATCGTCTGTCCCCGGCCGCCGATTTCCACCGTCTCGATCCGCTTCAGCCCGGAGCGGTATTCCGCCATAAACCTCTTCATCTCGTCGAACGTGATATTCGTTCTTACGCTGCTTCCCAGCTGATCCAGCAGCTTCTGCACTTGAAGAATGCTCGTAAACGACAGCGTTCGCTTCATAACTTGAACGAGAACGTCCCGCTGTCTGCCGTTGCGCCCAAGATCGCCGCGGGGGTCTTCATACCGCATCCGGGAATAAAGCAGCGCTTCTTCGCCGTTTAATTTCAGCGGTCCTTCGTTAAACGTTATTCCGCTGTAGTCGAAGGCAAACGGGTTGTTCACTTCGACTCCGCCGAGCAAATCGATCAGCTTTGCAAAACCTTCCATATTGATCGTCACATAATAGTCGATCGGGTAGTCGAGAAAGGTTTCGATCGTGCTTTTCGACATTTCCGCTCCGCCGAAGGCGTAAGCATGGTTGATTTTGTCCGTCGTTCCGTGTCCGACGATCTCCGTCCGCGTATCGCGCGGGATGTTGAACATAAGAATGGAGTTTTTGTCCGGATTGACCGCAAGCACGATGATCGTGTCGGAGCGCCCCCGGTCGCCTTCCCTTTCGTCCACGCCCATGACGACAACGGAAAACGGGTGCTTGCCGCCGATCGCGGCAGGTTCGACTCCGCCTCCGTTCGAAACTTCCGGGTCCCGGCTGACGTATTCCCGGGGAGCGATCGGCTCGTACACCTCCGCTGCGGTATCCCGAACCGAGCTATAGATGTGCCAGCCGTATACAACGGCTGCGGCAGCGAGCAGCGCCAAGCCTGCCGCAGAGCCTACCAACGCATATTTGAGCCGCATGCTCATCTTGCGTTCCCTCTTTCCTCAAGATCGGATCTCTTCCCAGACGGTTGAAATGACGATTTGATCTTCCGGTTGGCTTATGCCGGGACCAAGCTGCAGCTCGACCCATTCCAGATCGGTCAACGCCCGCATGCTATGCCGCGCTCGAGCAGGAATGTCGACGGTGTCCCCCGTCTTTACGCGGCTGCAGCATTCGTCCAGCATCAATTCCGCTTCGCCGTTCAATATGGTCCATTTCTCATCCCTTCTCAGATGAAGCTCGTAGTCCAAATGCTCGCCCGCCCGCATCCGCATCAGCTTGACAGCCGCTTCATGGCCGTCCCCATAATGGATCCGACTCAGCACTTCCGCCTTTCCCCAACGCCTATCCTCCGACATGGGCATTTCGGTCGTATCCTTCACGGGAATCAAATCCGCAAGGCGCTTTCTCTCCAGCGATGCCAGATTGGCCACCAATATGCCCTCCCGGCTTGCCGCCACGACCGTATCGGACAAGCCGCATACGGAAAGCGGCACGTCAAGCTCGTTCAGCAGTACCGTTTGCTTGCCGCACCCCATCAGCTTGCCGTTCCGGCCGTTCGGGACATATTCGGCAACGGCCTCCCATGTGCCGAGCTCTTTCCACTCTCCGCTATACTCGATGACCGAAGCTTCCGCGCCGCTTCCGATATAATCCCGGCAGCTTCTCGGCTCGAGACGGGCATAGATCTTGAACAGCTCCTCGTATCGGACCGGCAATCCTTCCTCCATCAGCTTGTCGATCATAGATCCCAGCCGAAAAGCAAACGCGCCGCTATGCAGAAGCGCTCCTGCGCGTTGCAGCCGGATCGCTTCTTTGTCCTGAGGCTTCCCGTTATAGGCGATCACTTTGGAACAAAAATCCGCTTCCTCGCCGCCGGACTCGGTTATAATAACGCCTTTGGAGCCCGGCCGCTCTTGTTCGCCGGCTTTAACCCCGATCAGAATCAGCTGGGAGCTGCTGCTTCTCAGCAGCTTCGGCAAACTGCGGACGCAATCGAAAAAAGATTGTCCTACATATATATTGGCAGGGATGAATACGATAACTTCGTTCATCGACAAGCCGACTATCGAATGCAAATAAGCGGCCGACAGCAGAGCCGCCGAATATGTACCTCTTTCTGCGGGTTCTTTAATGACAGGCGCGCCGGTTCCAAGCTGCTTGTGAACGAGCTCGGTCTGACCGATTCCGGCGGCAATATAGGCATTCTCCTGCAAGTCGGCACGTTCGAGCTGGCGCCATATCCGCTGCGTCGACGATTCACGCCCGCCGGACGGATGCTCGAGCAGCGGAACGAATTGATCCGCGCGGCCCCGGTTGGCAAGCGGCCATAGATTTTGATTGGAGCTCCCTGCTAGCAGTACGATTTTCAATGCGGCAATCCCCTTTGTCCGAATAACTATTTGCCGTAATAAACGGCATACGCTTTTTTGCGTTCGCGTTTTTGCTTATTGTTGAGAACGACACCCAATACTTTCGCATTGACGTGCTCCAGGCTTGCATACAGCTTCTCGGCATGCTGGCGTTTCGTCACGCCGCCGCTTACCACGATCAGAACGCCATCGCATTTTGCCGCGATGATCAGGCTGTCGCTCATAAGCAAAGCCGGAGGCCCGTCGAATATGACCAAGTCGTATTGAGCTTTGAACTCCTCGATCAGCTGGTTCATTTTGTTGGAATTAAGCATTTCCGTCGGGTTGGGGGGCGTCGGTCCGGACGCCAATACGGATAATCCCTCGACGTCGGTCGGCTTCACGGCGTTCTGCCATGGCGATTCGTTCATAAGAACGGAGGTTAAACCGCTCAGATTGGAGACATTAAACCAGTGGTGAAGAGCAGGCTTGCGAAGATCGGCGTCCACGACAAGAACCCGTTTCCCCTCCTGCGCATACGTGACAGCGAGGTTGGCGGCAGTCGTCGTTTTGCCGTCACCGGGATTCGCGGAGGTGACAATAAGCGTCCGAATCGGTTCGTCCACGGACGAGTATTGGATATTGGTACGCAGCGTCCGATAGGTTTCGGATATCGGAGATTCGGGATTATAATAGGCAATCAGTTTTTTTTCCTGAGCCGGTCGCGGCATAATCCTCACCTGCCTGTTAATAGTGGCTATTCATTATTAAATGAATCGATATAGAACTAAACTTTAAACGCTTTATCGCTTAGTTTCCGGTACAGGCAATGAAGCTTATAATCTCTTGGATTTTGCCGAAGCAGCTCCTGATTTAAAATTCTAACCAGCAAGGGGCGAAGCTTATGCGGAGGATAAAAATCGACCCCGTATTCATAATGGTTTTCAATCTTGCTGCGCCAAGCGACATGACCGCGGACATTAAGGAGAACCCCTCCGACGTTAAATCTGAAATCGACGAGGTATTCCCGGTTTACCGGCAGCCTTAATCCGCTCATAAACGTCAGACTATCCGGATTCATGTTCAACACGACGATGTTGGCGTAAGCTTCGGACAACCTCTCGCCCTCATGGTTCATAAGCCGCAGTTCGCCTTTTAAACCGCTGTTAAACTTCAGCCGGGCGTAAGCCCGGTGACGCGCATATTCTCCCACTTTTTTCATTCACTCCCGATCGGCTTAACCGCGTTTGGTTAAAATCTATTCCTCGTGGCTGGCAGATATGTATGAGAAAAGGACAAACGGTTAACCCTAATGGATAGTTAGTTACAAATTGTATCAGTCTCACCCTTAAATTTAAGATACAATACGTATCATGTCAAGCAAAAAGGATGTATTCCAATAATTTTTGCGACGTTTCGTTGCAACCCAATACAAAAGGTATCTTTCCGAGTTAATATAAGGTTAGCGATATCGGGAATTTATAGGAGGAGAAAAATGGACATCGGAAGCCGAATTGCCAAGCTTAGAGAAGATCGGGGCTGGACTCAGGAACAGACCGCCAGCAAGTTGGGGATTTCCCGGGCAGCTCTTTCTCATTATGAAAAAAATCGCAGAGAACCCGATACAGACACGCTTGCCAAATTTGCTGATTTATACCAAGTAACGATCGACTATCTCGTGGGCCGGACCTTGAATCCTGATGTCACATTAAGCGAGGATGTTCGAAGCTTTGTGGATCATCTGGAGTTGTCTGATGAAGAAATATTGGAGAAATACAGCCTTAGTATAGATGGACGAAAGCTGACCGCTGAAGAAACCAAGCGCTTTATCGCCTTCGTCAGGGCGGAAAGAATGATGCAATGACAGCCTAACGTCTTGCCGCTTAATACCGGGCAGGCCATTTAGTGCGGGGAATTCCGATTTGCGTAAGTATATCCTCTACGTTTAATTCGACCGTCTTGACTGGAAGGCGGTCTTTCTCTTTCATTGGCGTTCCGATTTCTTCCATTGCGGCCATGCGTTCCCTTAACAAGGATTGTTGCTCTCCCGTTACGGTTTTGTTCTCCCCAATCGACCTGTTCTCTCCCATTATGATTACTCCTTCTTTCTCTATGTAATAGCTCATCCCAATAAACAACAATGTTATTATACCTGATTCTAAGGTTGGAGATTGTCAAATCGTGTAAGCGGCTTATTTCTTTTTTTGTCGAATAATGCCATCGCACCGGCTGGAGAAATGTCGAGGCAAGTTGTCGAACAAACGAAAAAGTTCACCCTCCTTGCCGCAAAATGAACCTTTCTAGCGAGCGGAACGCATTCGGTTCCCGGCGTTTCGCCCTTCGGAATTAAGGCATAACAAAAGGAGCTGCTCCGCAGCAGATTGCTCTGCCGCAAAACAGCTCCTTGTCTATGCCTTGCATTAGGAACCCGTACGAGCCAGTTCCTTCATGCTGGATTCAAAGGCTTCAAGCAATGCCGCATCTCCTTGAAGGCCTTTTTCTTCGGCCTTGTGGATATGCTCCAGCATTTTCTTGTAGTCTTTCGGAATAACCTTGACGAACTTCCCGGCGACTCCTTCCCACTCGTTCAGAACGCGGGATGCAACGGAGCTTTCGGTGTAAAGCGCGTGACGCTCGATCATGCTGCGCAGCTCGGCCAGATCTTTCTCCTCCGTAACGCGCTCAAGCAGCACCATCTCCAGGTTGCAGCGGTTCACGAAGTCGCCCGCCTCATCGAGCACATAGGCGATGCCGCCCGACATGCCGGCGCCGAAGTTGCGTCCCGTACCGCCCAGGATGACGACGCGTCCGCCGGTCATATATTCGCAGCCATGGTCGCCTACGCCTTCCACAACGACGTTGGCGCCGCTGTTCCGCACCGCAAACCGTTCGCCGGCGATGCCGCGGATATAAGCTTCGCCGCTCGTCGCGCCGTAGAACGCCGTGTTGCCGATAATGACATTCTCTTCGGCCGCAAAGGTCGCTTTCGGCGATGGAGCAATGATCAGCTTGCCGCCGGACAACCCTTTGCCGACATAGTCGTTCGAGTCGCCTTCAAGCGAAAGCGTAATGCCTTTCGGAACGAAGGCTCCGAAGCTTTGACCGGCCGTGCCGACAAAGTGGAACGAAATCGTATCCTCCGGCAGCCCTTGCGCCCCGTAGCGGCGCGTTACTTCGCTGCCGAGCACCGTACCGACGACGCGGTTCGTGTTGCGGATCGGCCATGTGCCGCGAACCTTCTCGCCGCTCTCGAGCGCAGGTTTCGCCGCCGGAACGAGCTCTTGAACGTCAAGCGACTCTTCCAGTCCGTGGTTTTGCTCCTGGACTTTGTAGCGCGCTTTGTTGCGGTTCATTTCCGGCTCGTAGAGCAGACCTGTCAAATCAAGGCCTTTCGCCTTGTAGTGGCTGATCAGATGCTTCGTTTCCAAAATATCCACGCGGCCGACCATCTCGTTGATCGTGCGGAAGCCAAGCTCAGCCATAATTTCGCGAAGCTCTTCCGCGATAAACTTCAAGTAGTTGACCACGTGAGACGGATCGCCCATAAACTTCTTGCGAAGCTCCGGATTTTGCGTCGCGACGCCGACCGGACAAGTGTCCAGCTGGCAGACGCGCATCATAACGCAGCCGAGCACGATAAGCGGCGCCGTAGAGAAGCCGTATTCTTCGGCTCCGAGCAGCGCGGCAATCGCGACGTCCCGTCCGGTCATCATTTTGCCGTCCGTTTCGATCATGACGCGGTCGCGCAAGTTGTTCAGCATCAAGGTCTGATGCGTCTCGGCAAGACCAAGCTCCCATGGCAGGCCGGCGTGGCGGATCGATCCCATCGGGGACGCGCCCGTGCCGCCGTCGTAGCCGCTGATCATAATGACGTCCGCGCGCGCTTTCGCCACGCCCGCCGCAATCGTGCCGACGCCGACGCCGGCAACAAGCTTCACGTTGATGCGGGCGCGCGGGTTGGCGTTCTTCAGATCATGGATAAGCTCCGCCAGATCCTCGATCGAATAAATATCGTGGTGCGGCGGCGGCGAGATAAGGCCTACGCCAGGCGTGGAGCCGCGAACCTCGGCGACCCAAGGATACACCTTGCGGCCCGGCAGCTGTCCGCCTTCGCCCGGCTTGGCGCCTTGCGCCAGCTTGATCTGAATTTCGTCGGCGTTAACGAGATAGTTGCTCGTGACGCCGAACCGTCCGGATGCGACCTGCTTGATCGCGCTGCGGCGGGAATCGCCGTTTGCGTCCGGGATGAAGCGGGCAGGATCCTCGCCGCCTTCGCCGGTGTTCGATTTGCCGCCGAGGCGGTTCATCGCGATCGCAAGGCTTTCATGCGCTTCCTTGCTGATCGAGCCGAACGACATGGCGCCCGTCTTGAACCGCTTCACGATCTCTTCGACCGATTCCACCTCTTCGATCGGAACAGGCTGGCGGTCCGTCTTGAATTGAAGCAGCGAACGAAGCGTCAAATATTTTTTGTCTTCGCCTTGCACAAGCGACGAGAACTTCTTGTACAGCCCGTAGTCGTTTTTGCGCGACGCCATTTGCAGCGTATGGATCGTCTGCGGGCTGAACAGGTGGTCTTCGCCTTCCTTGCGCCATTGGTAATCGCCGCCGGAATCGAGCTCCTTCACCTTGCCTTCCTGCTCGGCGAAAGCGCGGTTATGATGGCGGAGCGTCTCTTCCGCGATCGCCTCGAGGCCGATGCCGCCGATGCGCGTTGGCGTCCACGTAAAGTATTTGTCGACCAGCTCGCTGTTCAAGCCGACCGCTTCGAATATTTGCGCGCCGCGGTACGATTGGATCGTCGAGATGCCCATTTTGGACAAAATTTTGACGACGCCTTTGGTAGCGGCTTTGATATAGTTTTTGACGGCTTTCTCGTGGGTAACCCCGCGAAGCAAGCCTTGCTTGATCATGTCGTCCAGCGTCTCGAACGCCAGGTACGGATTCACCGCGCTCACGCCGTAGCCAAGCAGCAGCGCGTAGTGATGCACTTCGCGCGGCTCGCCGGATTCGAGCAGAAGGCTGACCTTCGTGCGCGTCCCCTGGCGAATCAGATGGTGATGCAGCGAAGATACCGCAAGCAGCGCCGGAATCGCCGCGTTCTCCTTGTCGATGCCGCGATCGGACAAGATCAGAATATTATGCCCCTTGGCGATAACGCGGTCGGCCGCTTCGAACATTTGCTCCAGCGCGGCTTTAAGGCCCGCTTCGCCTTCCGATGCGTTAAAGAAGATCGGCAGCGTAATCGACTTGAAGCCCGGACGATGAATATGGCGCAGCTTCGCAAACTGCTCGTTGGACAAAATCGGCGTTTCGAGGCGCACATGCCGGCAGCTTTCCGGTTCCGGATTCAGCAGGTTGCGCTCCGGACCGACCGTCGTATAAGTCGACGTAATGATCTCTTCGCGGATCGCGTCGATCGGCGGGTTCGTGACCTGCGCGAACTGCTGTTTAAAGTAGTTGTACAGCCGCTGCGGACGGTCGGACAACACGGCAAGCGGAGCGTCGTAGCCCATCGATCCGACAGGCTCCTGGCCGGTTAAAGCCATCGGCTCCAGCACCTTGCGCAAGTCTTCGAACGTATAGCCGAACGCCTGCTGGCGCGTCTGCACGGAATCGTGATCCGGCTCCGGCAGCTCGTTTGCTTCCGGCAGATCGTCAAGATCGACCAGATGCTCGTCGAGCCATTCGCGGTAAGGATGCTCGGCGGCGATCTGCGCCTTCACTTCCTCGTCGGAAATGATGCGGCCGAGAGCCGTGTCGACAAGAAGCATACGTCCCGGACGGAGACGGTCCTTGTACAGAATGTCCTCAGGCGGAATGTCTACCGTTCCCGCTTCCGAGCCGAGGATGATATGATCGTCCTTCGTCACGTAGTAACGGGCCGGACGCAAGCCGTTGCGGTCGAGAATCGCGCCGATCTGCACGCCGTCCGTAAAGCCCATCGCCGCCGGACCGTCCCACGGCTCCATCAAAGTGCTGTGGTATTCGTAGAACGCTTTGCGCTCCTCGCTCATGCGGTCGTCGTTGTTCCAAGGCTCCGGAACCATCATCATCGCGACATGAGGGAGCGAGCGTCCCGACAGATGCAGAAACTCAAGCACGTTGTCGGCCATCGCCGTATCCGAGCCGTCCGGATTGATAATCGGCTTGATCTTCTCCAGGTCGTCGCCGAACAGCTCCGTCGCGAACAGCGTCTGGCGCGCGTGCATCCAGTTAATGTTGCCGCGGAGCGTATTGATTTCGCCGTTATGAATCAAATAATGGAAAGGATGTGCGCGTTCCCAGCTCGGGAACGTATTGGTGCTGAAACGGGAGTGGACAAGCGCCATCGCCGTCACTACCGACTCGTCGTTCAGCTCCGTATAAAACGAGCGGACCTGCTCGGTCGTAAGCATGCCTTTATATACGATTTTGCGGCTCGACAGGCTGGAGAAATAGAACTTGTCCCCGCCCGGACGTCCGGAATAGCGGATCGCCAGCTCGGCGCGCTTGCGAATGACGTACAGCTTCCGTTCAAAAGCGAGATAATCCGCAAGAGCGGCGTTTCTGCCGATGAATACTTGACGGACATAAGGCTTGACGGCAAGCGCCGATTCGCCCAGCTTCTCGTCGTTCGTCGGAACCGTGCGCCAGCCGATAACCGTCTGCCCTTCTTCCGCGACGATCTTCTCAAGCTCCCGCTCCATCGGAGCGCGCAGCTCTTCTTCCAAAGGCAAGAACAGCATGCCGACCGCGTACGCGCCTTCTTCCGGAAGCGAGATGCCTTCCTTCTTCAGCTCCCGAGCGAAAAAGGCATGAGGAATTTGCAGCAGGATACCTGCGCCGTCCCCGGTGTTCGGTTCGCTGCCTTGGCCGCCGCGATGCTCCATGTTTTCAAGAAGCGTAAGCGCCTGGCGAATGATATTGTGCGATTTTTTCCCCTTGATGTTAGCCACGAACCCCATGCCGCAAGCGTCTTTTTCGTATTGCGGATCATAAAGGCCCTGCTTTGGCGGCAACCCCATAATGTTCTCGTTCATTGCGTGCAACCTTTCTCTCAAAAGATTTTTAGGCAAACCTGCTTGATGATGCTTGGCACAAGCGGCCCGCGGCAGCCTCCGCGAGGGAAGACAAAGCGCTCCAGGATAAGCGCATTTGCCGTTGTCGAATAAAATTCATGGCAGCGGAACTGCGGGCTTTACGCTTGTTGTATCATAAACCCGAATTGGCGCGAACCGTTGTTCACGCCGCAACAGGCTAAACGCAATTTCGTTCAGACACGGCGAAACACGACTGTTTCCGAACATTGAACATGAACCTATTCGTAAGTCTGAAAAGTAGTTATTATATTATTTTAACAAAAGGCGAAAACGGACGCAATTTAATATTTTTATGAAGGTGAAAGGAAATTCTTTTTCACATTTGGGTTGCGTCTCGTTAACGCAATAAAGCAAGCCTGCTGCAACGTACCCCTTCCCCGTTTTCGACTCGCTTCCGGTTCTTTTGTATAACTACTATACCAAAGGATTTGGAGATATTGTATAGAAAAATCAGGAACATTCCGACTTTTTTCGCGATCGCCGAAACGCTCGACGCTGCATCTGCATTCACGAACAATTTTATTTATAGAAGCAAAAAATATACGGGTTTGTCGCATGCGAACTCGTACGTAAACGCTTCCGTCCGCCTTGCCGCGAGGCGGCGATTCAATTGCGGGCGTCCGTTTCAAGCCGTTGGACGCGGAACGGTCCGCATCTTGCGGCTATGCGGAGGATATAACGAGCGGCAGTATTCCAATATTTGGAACCGTCGATCCGACTCCAGGAGAGCGATTCAAAAGGAAGCTTTGGCCCAAAAGTTTGTCTCGTAAGCAGGGTCGGCCCGGCCCAATAAAAAACGTCCGAAGCGGGTTATGCAAACTTCCGTATTGAAGTTCGACACCCCCGGCTTCGGACGGTTTATCCCATATATGAATTAGGCTTCAGCGGGACGAACCGCCGGCGCATCGCCGCCGGACCCGTTCCCGCTCGCGCGGCCCTTGCGCTGCTCCTGCAAAAAGTAAAGCAGCATGAGCGCCATAAACGGCAAAGCGAACAGCAGCGTAACGACGATTTGCCTGCGGGCATGAGACAGGTCGCCGCCCGAAATGATGTCGCGGAAGCCGGCGATCGTGTAAGTCATCGGCAGCCAGTCCCCCACCTTCTGCAGCCAATCCGGAATAAGCTCCTTCGGATACGTGCCCGCGCTTCCCGTCAGCTGCAAAATAAGGACGATAATACCGATGAACCGGCCCGGATTGTCCATCGTCGTGACCAGAAGCTGGATGATCATCATGAAGCTGAAGCTTGCGGCCAAGCTCATCGCGACGAACAGGCCGGTATCCTTCGCCTCGAGGCCGATTCCGTACAACAGAATGGCGTCGGCGATAAGCGCCTGAAGCACCGCCACGACCGTCACCATGCCGGTCTTGCCGACATAGCGGCTCCAGCCGGAACGCGGCGGAACGGTTTGCGACCGAAGCGGCAGCACGACCGTCGACAGCAGCGCTCCGACGAAGAGGCCAAGCGACAAGAAATATGGGGCAAAACCGGTACCGTAGTTCGGCACGCCAGCCAAATCCCGCTCCGTCACGTCGACCGGCTTCGCGAACATATCATACAGCGAATCGCTGCCGCTCGTTTCGCCGGATTCCTTCGCCGCGTCGCCCAGCTTGCCGGACAGCTCGGCGGATCCGTCGGCAAGCCTGCCGGTGCCGTCGGCCAGCTCGGACGAGCCGCTCTCCAGCTGCTCCGAGCCCGCGGCGATCGTCGCCGCGCCTTGCTTGGCCCGGGATGCGCCCGCGTTAAGCTCGGCCGCCCCGGCCGCGAGCTCCTCCGCTCCGGCGGCCAGCTGCTTGCCGCTTGCGGCCGCATCGGACAGCTTCGCCGCAAGCTGCTCCGCCCCTTGCTGCAGCGCGGCCTGGCCCTGCTGCAGCTCGCTGCCGCCGGCGGCCAGCTTGTCCGCGCCCGCCG
>NZ_JBHUMY010000002.1:0-45460 GCF_042685365.1 Paenibacillus thailandensis
CCAAGCCGCCGAGCCCGGCGCGCGCGTCCGTGCTTCGGCTGCCCATGACGACGGGCACGCCGATGCCGCCGGCGGCAGCCAGATACGCCCGGCAGCCGCTGGATGCCCCGCGCAGGCGGATAACCGCGCCGCGTTTCACAAGCACCGGCCGCCACATGGGCAGCTCCTCGCCGTCTACCGTCGGCACCATGTACGCGCCGCATAACGCGATCAACAGCTCGGTTTCGGCGAGCAGTTCTCCGCCCGCGACCGCGAATTCGATCGCCGCGCTGTCTATGCCGTTGCCGGTCAGAAGGTTGGCAACCTGCAGCGCATAGCTGTCCATCGCCCCGGACGAACCGACTCCGATATGGCGATAGCCGAACCTCCCGAGGTCTTGCACCGATGCGGCAACGCCGGGCCGTACAACCCGCAGTCCGCATCCGGCGTCTTCGGAGCCGCCTCCAACTCCCGCCCCGGACAAGCCCGTTCCGGGCGCGGTCTCCGTTCCTTCGCCGCCTTCCCGGTCCGTTCCCGCGAAATCGGACTTTTCGTCGCTTGCCGGCTTCGGACCGTTCCCGGCTTTCGCCGCACTGACGCCGTTTTCGTTTCTCGCCGAATCTTGTTCGCCCGCCATACGGGCAAACTCCGCTTCGCCGACCGGCACGAAACGGATGCGGACTCCCGCCCTGATCAGCGACGGCTCCGCCCGCTCCGGATCGAACAGCCGGACGGGCGTCCTTCCGATCAGCTGCCAGCCGCCCGGCGTTTCAAACGGGTAAATGCAGCTTTGGCCGGCCGCTACGCCGACCGAACCGGCAGGCACGGATAATCGGGGCTTTGCTTTGCGCGGCTGGTCCAGCTCCTCCGGCAGCCCCGTCAAATACGGAAAGCCCGGCATAAACCCGATCATGGCCGCCGTATATTCGGCATCGGCGTGCCGCTTGATATACTCATGGGCGGACAGCCCCGCCCGCTCGGCGGCTTCCGCAAGATCCGGGCCGCAATCGCCGCCGTAGCGGACCGGAATTTCCACAAGCCGCCCGGCATCTTCGGCTCCGATTCCGGCTTGAAGCCTGCCGGCAAGCCGCCCGTCCAGCCAGTCGGCCACGTAACGATATGGAGTCTTTTCGCTGAGCGGAAGCTTATCCGGATCGTACAGAACCGTAATCGTCTCGTAAGCCGGAACGATGTCCGTCAGCCACGATTCTTGGCATAAGCGCAGCCGTTCCGCCGCGGCGGCCAAACGCCGCCGCGCTTCCGTTCCTCCGTCTCCGGCCCGGAGGCGTGCGACGGCCGCTCTATCGCCGAAAGGGTGGATTACATAGTCCACGTCCCGTCCCCCTCCTAAACATTTGGTATAACATAGCTTCGCGGAACTTGATTCCGCAACCGAATCTCGCTTCGGAAGCTATCGGTTTGTTTTGTCTCCATCATAGAGCAAAAAAACGGCCGCTTCCATCCTTTCGAACGAAAGCGGCGAATGCGGCTTTACCGTTACGGTCCTTCCAGATAGCGGCTGATGACATCGACAAGCAAATCGTTGAGCAGCCTGACCTCGTATTCGCCGACGGCCGGCTCCAGATGGTCGCCGCCGATGCCGCTGTCGTCCGTCAGAAACAAGTATGTGCCGCCTGTCGCTACGGCTAAAAAACGCATCAAATATTCGGTTTCGACGTCTACGCCGCTCGAGGCGACCGGAATGATCCGGATGCCCTGCTTGGCGGCGTCCGCCGCCAAATCCTGCATCTCTTCTACCGTCTGCGGCTCGTCGTGATGCGGCGGGGCGTCCATCACGAGAAAGAGCAGCCTTGCCGCCGCATTCCCGCTCCACTGCTGCCCGCTGACGGCCTCGCGCAGCGCCAGGTCGACCGCTTCGGGGTAATCGCCGCCGCCGCTCGCTTTCTGGTCGGCGATCTGCTGCACGGCCTTATCCACATTGTCCGTAAAAGGATACGGCTTTACGACATACGAATCGTGTTTGTCGCGGTAAAAAATCGTGCCGATCCGAATGCCGTACTGGCCGCCGTGCCGCTCGCCGACCCGTTCCGTGACATCCTTCAGCTCCGCCTCCAAATAGTTCAGCTCATCCTGCATCGACCCGGTCGTGTCCACGACAAACATGATGTCCGCCCGTTCGCTTATGTCCGTGGCAGCCCCGTCGAGGTCCACCTTCAGCACGCCTTGATCGGGGATCCGGATGCCGCCCGTCTCCTTCTCCGCATTACCCGCCCGTATCATGACCGTATACGAGGAACGTTCTTGCCGTTCGTCTGTTTCAAATAATCCGGCAAACAAATAAGCGGTGCCTCCGGCATTCGTTTTCGCTTCCCACACCGTATTGTCCTGCTCGTCTATCAGCAGCACCTCCGCGTCCGCAACGGCACGGCCGTCGGAAGAGACGATTACCTCCAGGCGATTAAACGCCCGGTACCCCCAATACCGCAAATTACGGTCTCCCTCCTCGCTGTTCAGCAAATTGCCGAACCTCTCCCATGCCGCCAGGTCATCCCATTCCCCGGCCGTCAATTGGCCCGCCTGCACAACCTCGGCGTCATCCCCTCTGAATCGTGGGGCGTCATCCCGTATTTCGCTTTCCTTGGGGTAAACCGCAATGGAATGATCCGTTGTCGTAGAGTCCATCCCGGCATCGCCGCTGCCCGGAGCGGCTAGATCGGCTGCTCCGGCATTCCCTGCATCGTCCCGGACCGGCGCGGAGCACCCGCTTAATACAATGACGGCCGCCATTCCCGCCGCAAACAACCGACGCCGAAATCCCGCTTTTCCCTTCAAGGAATTTTCGGATAGCATGCGTTCATCCCCCTTGAATATATTTTCTATTACTGACGGGATTCCGGCGTTCTTTGTTGCCGCATTTCTCACATCAACTTCCAATTATGCCTGTCCTTCGGCGAATCGGTTGCGGATTGCAAATCTACGGATATACTGATATTTAAACGATTTGAAATAATGCATGAAAGAGTGGAGCCGGACGTGGAAACTTTCGATCTTATAGCCATAGAATTCATATATGAAAACGAAACGAGAAGACTGGCGTTTCAATCGGCGGAGCTCGTCATCGTCAAAGAATTCGGAACCGCCCTCTGGTATATCGACGTGAACGGCATACAGGATACGGATTTGCTGCGGCATTTCGGGGAAAGCGAAAACATTTGCGTCGAGCTTAAGGCGGGGACGGGAAGCGGAGAGATTTTCGAAGGAACCGGTTACTTCCATCCGAACGAGCGGCATCGAGGGGCGGCCATTCGCGGATACGGCGAGCTTGTTCAAAAGCAAGCGGAAACGAACGGATAAGCGGTAAGCCAAAAAGCATATGGATAAAATTAGATATTATGCTGCAATGAGGTGTACTCCCTAGCGTTGCGAATGACTATAGGTCATTGGAGGGCCTTTTATTGAACTGGTTATATGTTGCGATGTTTGTCTCGCTATGGTCGCTTGGCATATTCATTATGTCCCAGCATTTCCGGCAAAATCTGTGGGCCGGCCTTTCCCTTCTGTGCGGCGGGACGGCGAGCTTCGCCTTTTCCGTCCATCTGACGATCGTCCCCTTTTTGCAAGACCACGACTGGCTCGCGCCATGGGCGAGCCGACCGCTTTACTTGGCTAGCGTCTTCGCGATGACCGTATATTTTTATTTATTTCCTTACGTATTCTGCATAAGCGGCCTCCGGTTCGGAGCCGTGCGAAACCGCAAAATCGTACTGCTGCTTACCTTCATTCTCGCGCTTCCTCCTGCCGTCCTGCTTGGTAACCGTCTTCTAAACGAGGCGTGGAACAGCTTTACGATTAGCTCGTTCCGCTGGTGGAGCGGGCTCCTTTTCGGCCTCGGCTGCTGCTTGTATCTGCTGTCCTGGGCCCTGGAGAAGGAATATTACGCCAAGCGGGCGAAAAGAAGGGTCGCCTTATTGTTTTCCGCGGCTGTCGTTTGGGCGTTTACGGCCGATTTTCTCGGCTTCCGGACGTTGAAGCTGGAAGAGTGGCGCTTTGAGCTCGCAAGCAACGAGGCGTGGAAGAACAATGTGTTCGTAATACTCGGGCTCGTCGGTGCCGTCATGTATTATACGATCAAATACGGTTTTCTCGGCATCAAGCTGCGGATCGAGCGCGAACGGCTGCATTCCTCTATGCGCGCCTTGACGATGGGAGTATCGATTCTGAATCATTCCATCAAAAACGAAATTCAAAAAATAAGCTATTTGGCTGAGAAAACAAACGATTATATCGTATCCGGCCAAACGGAAAAATCGAAGCAAACGATCGAGCAGGTTCATAAGGTCGCCCGGCATATGCTGATGATGGTCAGCCGGATTAAAGAGAAAGCCGACGATATCGAGCTGATCGAAAAAGATTGCGACATCGACTGGCTGCTCGATTCCGTTGCCGGTCCGCTAAAGCCTCAACTGGAGGGACGGGGAATCGGCCTGCAGGTGAGCGTTGAGACGCACGGGACGCTGCGGTGCGATCCCGTTCACTTGAAGGAAACGCTGTCCAATCTGCTGCACAACGGTGCGGACGCCGTTCCGGAGCAAGGCGGGGAGTTGACTGTACGGGCATGCCTCGTCAAGAAACATTTCGTTATCGAGGTTTGCGATAACGGCTGCGGCATTCCGAAGGACCGTCAGGCCAAAATTTTCGAACCGTTCTATACGACGAAAAAAAATGCGCTAAGCTTCGGTCTCGGCCTTTCCTACTGTGCCGCCGTCATGCATAAGCATAAAGGCGACATTGCCGTTATCGAATCGGAAGCCGGCAAAGGAACGGCGATCGGGCTTTATTTTCCGCTAAGCCGTTTCCGGCCGGCGGCCCGCGTCCATCGTTACGCTCCCGGCATTTTCGCTTCCGCAGGCCGGAGATTCACTCGTTTTTGAACGGGTACAATTTCGCTTTAATGCTCTTCAGCTGCGATTTGATCGTATTCGTCGATTTGTGCAGCTTGTCGGATATTTGCTGCTTGCTGAATCCTTGCCGGCGAAGCTCGAACACTTCCCGCTCCACCGGCGTCAGCGTCATCAATTGAACCTCGCTGCGCATGACGTCCGCTGCGTCGGCATGTATGGACGAACGGTCCTCGTGCGCATCCCGGATGGCGCGGACGATATCTTTATAGCTTTGCTTCGTAATATAATTCATCGCACCGAGCTGGAACGACTTTACGATAATTTCCTTGTCCGAAAGCGAAGTGAGCATGATGATTTTTATCCGGCGGCGTTCGGGGATCAGCGTCGTCAGCTCATGGGCGGCTTCCAAGCCGTCCAATCGGTTTTCCGTCAAGTTGATGTCCATCAGAACGACGTCGATTTCTTTGCCGAGGGCAGCTTGCACCGCCTCCTCCTTCGTTCCCGTCACCGCGACGACTTCTATGTCCGGCTCTTCCGCCAAGTCGCGGCTAATGTTCTCCTGCCAGAACGGATCGTCCTCGACCAGCATGACCCGAATGCGATCCATCTCATCACCCGCCCTTTTTTATAATTATGCAACGTGCTAACAACCGGGCCGATCCTGCGATCGCGCAAAAATCGATATCGAGAGTAGTATAGCAGACACCCGATGCTCACGGCAGGGTGAAATTTCATCACCCCCCGCCGAGCGGACGCGCGTTAAACTAAAAAAAGATGCTCCTTACGTCAACAGCTTGCTGCGGACGAAGAGAGCATCCTTATGGTTGAAGCCTATTATTTCCGGGCGTGGGCAACTTCCGGCGTCGTCAAGCGATCGTAGAAATCAACCGCCTTGTCCTTGTCCTCCGAATCGCGGAGAGCCATTGCGGAACGCGGATGCTCATCGAGCATGCCCGTGATCATATACGGAATGATGTAGCCCCACTCTTCCTTCTCGCGGAGCGGTATCATATATTTCTCGATCATGTCCAGCACGGGGCGGACGCTGTATTTCGTGTTCGACAAGCTCGTCACCAGCAGCTCCGTGTTGCAATTGCCCGCCGCGCGGCCCATGCCGTAAACGGATGCGTCCAGCAATTCAACGCCCTTCTCCGCTGCTACAAGCGTGTTGGCGAAAGCGAGCTGCATATTGTTGTGCGTATGGACGCCAAGCCGTTTGTTCGGCAGATGCTCCTTGAACTTGTCCACCAGATAGCTCATATCGTTAGGCTTCAGGCTGCCGTACGAATCGACGATGTAGACGACGTCGACGACGCTTTCGCGGATAAGGGCAAAGGCTTCGAGAAGCTGATTTTCCATTACATTGGAAAGCGCCATAATGTTTAGCGTCGTTTCATAGCCGCGTTCGTGGAACATGCGGATCAGCTCCAGCGCCTTGTCGACATCTTGAATGTAGCAAGCGACGCGGATCAAATCCAGCATGCTTTCGCTGCGCGGCAAAACATCGGCTTCGTCGACGCGGCCGACGTCAACAAGCGCCGACAGCTTCGTGTTCCCTTTGTTCGGAATGACTTTTCGCAGGAATTCGTCGTTCAAAAAACGCCACGGCCCGGCGCTGTCCGCGCCTTTCAGAAGCTTGGGCGAGTTTTTGTAACCGATCTCCATGTAATCGACGCCGGCTTCATTAAGGCTATTGTATAAGTACTGAACAAATTCGATGCTGAAATCCCAGTTGTTTACGAGTCCGCCGTCGCGGACCGTGCAATCGACAATTTTACAATGGCTCGTTTTTGATTTCATCGCTCTGCTCCTTTAAATCGCTGGCTTGTTTCTTTACCCATCATACTTGAAAACGATATCGAACGCAAAGGCATATGAAAGCAAAGCCGCCCGATTTCCGTTGGCGGAAACCGGCGGCTTATCGTTAAGCGACATTACGGCAGCATGCCTTGAGCGTCCGCCGCAAAGCGGTCGTGAAATTGCTTGACCTCCGGAATATCGGCCTGCTGGCCGTTCCGCTTCTCATATACTTTCCAATCGGTCGACTCCAGCAGCTTCATATAGGCGGACACGATTTGCCCGGTTACGGAATCCGGATGCTCGCGAACCGTCTCCTCGTAGCTTTCCTTCACTTCGTTCCGGAGCTTGAACGTATCGTAATCAAACACCGGCGAATTGTTTAAGCCTATAATATACATGGTCAAATAGCTGTTTATAAAAAGCTGCCGAACGGAATCCGATTCCGGCGCGCCCGGATATTGCTTCAAATAAGATTCGGTGTTAATCGTCCGTTTGGCCAGTTCATTCCAGCTTATGACAAGGCTGGCGTCCATCGCGGTCGGCTGCCGCGACTCTTCCGCCTGTATGGCGATGTAAGCGTTCAAATCGTCGGACAGCTTTTTGGTAAACGTCTTCTGCAGCTCGTAATCGACGATCGGATAAATCATGCCTTCGACCATAACCATTTTGTAGCCGCCCGCAAGCTTTGTCGCGACAAGCTGCCTTACTTTCTCGTCCGGAATGGAAGATGCGTTAACCGCGGTTATCGGCCATTCCGCACCCGCCAGCACCTCCTGAACGTTGCCCTGGAAAAACGACTCCTGCGTCGGCTGCAAATCCTTATCGTAAAACGCGTTCAAACCGCGAACCATCGCATCGGCCGTCGTGACGTCCGCTTGCGGCAAATTTTCGTTCAAATAGGAAACGATCGTTGCGGCTTCCTTTGCACCTTTGACGACCGCGTTATATTTCTCCAGAAGCTGCTTCTGGTTTTCCGCAACCGCTTCTCCTTCGGCCGCTTTCGGCGCCTTCGCCGTCTCGTTATCCGTATCGGCCGCAGCGCAGCCCGATGCAAAAACAAGCAGGCACGCCCCGCACGCGGCGAAGAAGAAATGCCGTATCGAAAACGGAAATATCGCATGCATTGTTGTCGTATCACCACCTTGCCCAAGTAGGTCGTCCATTCAAGATGCCTTACATCTTTAGACGGGTTTGCTCGCAAATAGTTGCGCGGGGCTCAGGTTTTTATCGTTTACTTCGATGCAGATTGATATTCCGTTTCGAAGCCGTAATGGCCCGATTTATTCACTTTGGTCGATAAATATTTTTCGTTGTGTACGGACGAATTGCCCCACAGCGGGATCCGGGACCGAATATTCATTCCCGCGTTCCGAAGCGCTTCGACCTTGCGCGGATTGTTCGTAATGATTGAAACCGGCGCAGGGCGCAGCGCCTGCAGCACCGTTATCGCGTCGCCGTAATCGCGGGAGTCGTCTTCGAATCCAAGCGCAAGGTTCGCGTCGACCGTATCCATCCCGTCTTCCTGGAGCAAATAAGCGAGGGCCTTGCTGAACAAGCCGATGCCTCTGCCTTCGTGATTCGCGAGATAAAATAAAGCGCCAGCCCCATGCGAAACGATGAGGCGCATCGATTGTTTCAACTGATATCCGCAGTCGCAGCGCTTGCTTCCGAAAATGTCACCGGTATGGCAAATGCTGTGCATCCGGATCACCGCATCCTGGCTGTTCGCGAAATCTCCGTATACCAGCACGCTGGATTGTTGAAGCTCCGCGTAACGGGAAGACGCCAGGTGAGGCAGCAGCTCCTCCACGGAGCCGGCGACATGCTTATCCGTGCGAATCCAGCTGTACCATTGGAAGAAGACCGTTTCTCCGTCCAGATCGACCGGAAGACGTATCGGACCCGCCAGAAACAGAACGCCGTCCTCCCGGTCTTGAATAAGCCGGATCCGATCGCCCAGCTGTTCGATTATATTGTTATAAATCATCCGATTACACCCTTTATCCGTATAATTTGGTTAAAACCGCAAGCAAAGATAGCTTAGGGTGCCTGCTTGATACCCCCTGAAAATAACTTCCGGTTTTGCGTTTGGCTGCGCGCTTCCGAGCGCAACATATAAAGGAACGAAATGCTCCGCGCGCGGAACGGCATGCCCGGCGAACGGAGCAAGCGTATCGTATTGGAACAAGGCGGACAACTCGCCGCGGCTCATCGCGTCGATAAGCCAATCGTCGAATTGGACGGCCCAAGGTTCGGGCTCTTCCTGGCCCCATTTGATGATGCGCAAATTATGGACGGTAACGCCGCTGCCGATTACGAGTATATTATTCTCGCTCAATCCGCGCAACGCTTTCCCGATCTCGTAATGCGCCTCCACGCTGCGGTACGGATTGACCGATACCTGTACGACAGGAATATCGGCATTTGGGAACAAATGTTTTAGCAGCGTCCAGGATCCGTGGTCCAGCCCCCGCGTTCCGTCGAATCGGACCGGTATGCCGTTCGTCTCCAGCATGCTCTTCACGAGCGAGGCGACCTCTTTGGAGCCGCGGGCCGGGTATCGGACTCGGTATAACTCGTCGGGGAACCCGTAAAAATCGTAAATCGTTTCGTAGACCCCGTCGGTGAACGTAACGGTTACGTCTTCGGTTTCCCAATGGGCCGTAAATATAACGATTGCGCCGGGATGCAGCGAAGCGCCCGTTTCGCGCAAAAACGCGCTGTATTCGTTTTCTTCTATGGCAAGCATAGGCGATCCATGAGCCAAAAATAAAGGGGACATAAAGTTAAGCCTCCGATCCAGGGGACATAGGTTAAGGGATTCGTTATACATTGAGTTAGTTACTTTTCGTAACAAATTATATATTTTGTATTAACGAGAGTCAAGTTACTAATATTCAAAAAGTTTGATTGTATACTTTCGATATTAAGTTTATAATGAAGTCAACAGTTTGAATAGCCGAACGGAGAGTTCCTGTCTCTCTCCGGCATATGCGTTACCTGTTTTTCGGCACGGAAAGAGGTGTACCTTTTATGGAGCAATCGGAATTATGTCCCCGTTTTCAGAAAGGGATGGATATTATAAGCAAAAGATGGACCGGCCTCATTATTCACCAGCTGCTGAACGGTCCGCAGCGGTTTTGCGCCGTTCAGACGTCTTTGCCGATCAGCGGCAGGCTGCTGTCGGAGCGGTTCAAGGAGCTGGAGGCCGAGGGCATCGTCAACCGGCATGTCTATCCGGAGGTGCCCGTTCGTATAGAATATTCGCTGACCGAGAAAGGGCGCGCGCTGGAGCCCGTCATCCGGGAAATCGAGAAATGGTCGCAGCAATGGATATAAGATCGACCCCCCCCTTAAAACCCTAAAGGGCTCCAAGAATCATCACCTTCCTGCCGATCGACCGCTTCTTTTCCGTGTCATCGGCCTGTTCTTCTGAGTCTTGGGGATACGGCCTATATGAGAGCATAACCCGATCCTCTTCTCTCTTTTGGGTAATATCCCCTTCGCTCAGCATCATCACCTGATAGCTAATCACACGATTCTTCCTCGAATCTTCGCCTTTTCTTCTGAGCCTATGGGATACTGCCGATAAGGACGAAAACATGCACCCGAGCCGCTTGTGCAAGCCATCCCGGCATCGAGTCCGTTGGCCTGAAGATGGACTCATTTGTTATGATGAACAAAAACAAACGACGGCAGTTACGGACATAATCGATCGTCCTAAGCCGTTTGTTATTTGAGCTATCGTTCCCGGCTTGCCTTCAACGCCGGTTTCGTTTTCTTTCACGGTGCTGCAATCAGCAAGTCCATATGACGGGCCGATTGAAGCAGCTTTTTCAGGTTGCGGTGATCCGACAGCGCCGTTATCCGGCGGCCATATTGCCCGATAAAAGCTGGCTCAGCCTGCTTTCTTTCGAATGCCCCATAACGATACGGGTTATATGCTCGCCAGACGCAAAACGGACAACGGACCTCGGAAACATCCGCTTGCTGCGAAGTGGCCGCTCCTCGAAAGCCGCACCGATCTTGGCCGTCAACCTCGTTAAAGAGCGCTTGAAAGCAGACTGCTCTCTGGTAAGAGGCTTTGCCGGATCGCACGCCCTCCCGCTCGATCGCGTTATTTTGCCAATTTTTCCGACAAAGCAAGGTTCAGCTTCAGCACGTTGACCCTCGGCTCTCCGAACAAGCCGAGATCGCGGCCTTCGGTATTCGCTTGGACAAGTTCTTGAAGCTCCGAGGCCGATATCCCCGTCAGCTTGCTGATGCGCGGAATTTGCGCCTCGGCCGAAGCCGGCGTAATGTGCGGGTCCAGGCCGGAGCCGGAGTTCGTAACGAGCGACAGCGGCAGCCGGTCTACCGGAACGTCCGGATTGTTCCGCTTCCACTCTTCGATGCTGGCCTGCGTCCGCTCCAGCAAAGCCGGATTCGAAGGCGCATAGTTGTTCGAGCCCGAAGCTTCGGCTTTATACTCGATACTGCTTACCCGTCCGTGAAAATACGCCTGTTCGGTCCAGTTTTGGCCGATGAGCTCGGAACCGACGACTTCGCCTGCGCCGTTCTTGACCAGGCTTCCGTTTGCCTGCCGCGGGAACAGCAGCTGGGCTGCTCCCGTACTGACAAGCGGGTATACGATTCCGCACAATAATATAAATACGACACTTAGACGTACCGTAACGCCTATACAATTCGCAAATGAAGGTTGTCCCGTTCCGGTGGCATCCGCCATAGCCGTTCATTCCTTTCTATTCTAAATCAGCTTTATACCCACGCATGGACGATGAAGTCAATCAGCTTGATGCCGATAAACGGAGCAACGAGGCCTCCCAATCCATAAATGAACAAGTTGCGCGAAAGCAGCCGGTTTCCGCTCATCGCTTTGTATTTGACGCCCTTCATCGCCAGCGGAATAAGCAGCGGAATAATGACGGCGTTAAATATAAGCGCCGAGAGAATCGCCGACAGAGGCGAACCGAGCCGCATCACGTTCAGCGCGGACATCTCCGGGATCGCCAGCATGAACATGGCCGGAATGATGGCAAAATATTTCGCGACGTCGTTGGCGATGCTGAACGTCGTCAGCGCTCCGCGCGTCATCAGCAGCTGCTTGCCGATCGCGACGACCTCGATGATTTTCGAAGGGTCGGAGTCGAGATCGATCATGTTGGCCGCTTCCTTCGCCGCGGCCGTGCCGCTGTTCATCGCGAGGCCGACATCGGCCTGGGCCAGCGCCGGCGCGTCGTTCGTTCCGTCCCCCGTCATCGCGACCAGCTTGCCTTCGGCCTGCTCCTTGCGGATGACCGCGATTTTATCCTCCGGCTTGCTTTCGGCGATAAAGCCGTCCACGCCGGCTTCCTTCGCGATCGTGGCGGCCGTGAGCGGATTGTCGCCCGTACACATCATCGTCTTGATGCCCATGCGCCGCAGCTCCTCGAACCGCTCCTTCATGCCCGGCTTGACGGTATCCTTCAAATAAATAAAGCCGTAGATCTCGTCGTCTACCGCCACGGCAAGGGGAGTACCGCCTTCCGCAGCAATGGTATTCGCCTTCCGTTCCAAATCCGCAGGCACCGTTCCGCCTTGCTGAAGCACCCATTTGCGGACCGCATCGACGGCGCCCTTGCGCACCTTGCGGCCGTCCGCCAGGTCGATGCCGCTCATGCGGGTTTCGGCCTTAAACGGAATGAACTCTCCGCCTTCGCCAAGAGAAAGGTCGTACGTCATTCCGTTTATCTTCAAATAATCCAGTACGGAACGTCCTTCCGGCGTCTCGTCCTTCAGCGAGCTGACGGCCGCCCACCCGGCCAGCGATTCCAATCCCGCGGACCCTGCGGGAATAAACTCGCTTGCCATCCGGTTGCCGAACGTAATGGTCCCGGTTTTGTCGAGAATCATCGTATTGATGTCGCCCGCCGCTTCGACCGCCTTGCCGGACATCGCCAGCACGTTGAAGCGGGTGACCCGGTCCATGCCGGCAATCCCGATAGCCGACAGCAACCCGCCGATCGTCGTCGGAATAAGGCAGACGAGGAGCGAGATCAGAATGGGAATTTCCAGCGAGATATCCAGATACCCGGCAATCGGGCCCAGCGTGACGACAACGATCATAAAAATTAACGTCAAGCTGATCAGAAGCGTGTTCAAGGCAATTTCGTTCGGCGTTTTTTGCCGTTTCGCCCCTTCGACAAGCGAGATCATCCGGTCGATAAACGATTCGCCGGGATCCGCCGTAATGCGCACCCGGATCGAGTCGCTGACGACCCGCGTTCCTCCCGTTACGGAGCTGAAATCTCCCCCCGCTTCCTTAATAACGGGAGCGGATTCCCCGGTAATCGCCGACTCGTCGACGGAAGCAAGTCCTTGAATCACCTCGCCGTCGCCCGGAATCATTTCGCCTTCGGAGACGACGACGACATCGCCTTTGCGAAGCTCCGCAGCCGGAACGTCTTTGATTCCGCCGGGAACAACCTTTTTCGCTTGAATATCCGTTTTCGTCCGTTTCAGCGAGTCGGCTTGCGCCTTGCCTCTTCCTTCGGCGAGCGCCTCCGCGAAATTCGCGAACAATACCGTAAATAACAGAACCAAAAATACCGCAATATTAAAACCGATCCGCCCTTCCGTCCCGAAGCAGCCCGGAAACAGCACGGCGAGCAGCACCAGCAGCGTGCCGATTTCGACGACGAACATGACGGGGTTCTTCGCCATCGTCACGGGATTCAGCTTCTTGAAGCTGTCTTTGACGGCCGCTCCGGCCAATTCCGGCGTAAGCAGCTTTTGGATACGCGTATCGTTCATCGTTACCACCTCATCGTTACCATAATGTCAAATGCTCCGCGACCGGCCCAAGCGCAATCGCCGGCAGGAAGGTTAATGCGCCGATCAGGATGACCGTCCCCGCCAGCAGCCCCGTGAACAAGGCGTTGTCCGTGCGGAACGTGCCACGCGTTTCCGGGACGGGCCGCTTCCGTGCGATCGATCCGGCGACCGCCAGCATCGCGATCATCGAAATGTAGCGGCCGAACAGCATGACGAGCCCCGTGCTGATATTCCAGAACGCCGTATTGTCCGCAAGCCCTTCGAAGCCGGAGCCGTTGTTTGCCGCCGAGGACGTATATTCGTAAAGCACCTGACTGATCCCGTGGAAGCCCGGATTCGTTATCGCCGAATTGCCGGAGTCAACCGCCAGCGCCAGCGCGGTCGGCGCCAAAATAATAAACGGATGGACAAGGATAACAAGGGCGATCAGCTTCATTTCGCGCGGTTCGATCTTGCGTCCGAGTAACTCCGGCGTCCGCCCGACCATGAGGCCGCAAATAAATACGGCAAGTATCGCGTACATCAGCATGTTGACAAGCCCTACGCCTTTGCCGCCGAACACGACGTTCAGCATCATCTCCGCAAGCGGCACCAGTCCGCCGAGCGGCGTCAGCGTATCGTGCATATTGTTGACCGTGCCTGTCGCCGCCGCCGCCGTCACGGTCGTGAACAAAGCGGACTGGGCAATGCCAAAGCGGACCTCTTTCCCTTCCATGCTGCCTTCGGACGCATCCGCGCCAAGCGCGTTCAGAACGGGATTGCCGGCTTTCTCCGATAGATAAGCGGTCGCCAGAAACACGAGGAACAAAGCCATCATGGCCGAAAAGACAACCCAGCCTTGCTTGCGGTTTTTGGCGAACAGGCCGAACGTATAAGGCAATGCCGCGGGCAGCGCCCACATGGACCATATTTCGATAACGTTCGTGAGCGGATTCGGATTTTCGAACGGATGGGCAGAGTTTACCCCGAAGAAGCCGCCGCCGTTCGTGCCGAGATGCTTGATCGACTCCAGCGAAGCGACCGGCCCGATCGCGATTTGCTGGACCGCTCCTTCGAGCGTCTTCACCGTCAGCGTCGGATCAAACGTCTGCGGCACCTGAAGCGCTGCAAGGAGCAGCGTAATAACAAAAGCCAGAGGCAAAAATATGCGCGTGTGCGCTTTGACGAAATCTTCGAAAAAGTTGCCGATCGTTGTTCCTCTGCTCGTAATGCCGCGAACGAAAGCGATGGCGACGGAAAATCCGGTTGCCGCCGAAGTAAACATCATCATCGTAATGACCGCCATCTGCGAGAAATACGATAGCCCGGTTTCGCCGCTGTAATGCTGCAGGTTCGTGTTCGTGACAAAACTGATGATCGTGTTGAAGGCGAGCGTCTCTTCCACGGCGGATATTCCGCTTGGGTTAAGAGGAAGACCCGCCTGCAGCCGCAATATCAGATAACCGATCGCGACCAGCACGATGTTTGTTGCGATAAAGCTGATCGCATATCCCTTCCAGCTCATGCCGGAGCGGTGTTTAAGACCGATCAGCTTGTAGACGAATCTCTCGAACGGGCCGAACAGCCGGTCCGTCCGGTTCGGCTCGTTCGAAAATACGTGATAGACATAAGTGCCCAGCGGCTTGACGAGAAGCAGTATTAGCCCGACGACAACCGCAAGCTGCAAAATATCCATGTCTTAGCCTCCTGAAAGTTTTGTGGAGAGCGCCGCTTCCATGAAAATTTCTTCGCAACAAAATCTTGCTTCGGAAGCATCCGCTAAAATTTTTCGGGATGAAGCAGAGCATAGACGAGATAAATAAATACCAGCACCGTTACGACAGACACGATGATCACGGCCGATCCTCTCCCTCATCCCGAATGACCTTGCCGCACCAATACGCAAACAGGATGCATATTCCGAAGCATACGGCCAGCGTTAACACCATATATAAATCCATCATGGCTTTCCCTCCATCCAAACAGATTGCGGACACAAAAAAAGAAGCCTTGGGAGCAGAGGAACGTCTCCCGCGGCTTCTGCTTGACGGCAGCGCGAATCAAACTTCGCCCATGACGAAGCCGACCCCCGCCGCCTGCTGGAACGGCGCGCGTTATAGTTGCCTCTCCCGAGTACGCTTGCGAGGTTAGCTGACGGATTCGGGCGCGGAAGTCGCCCTACGCAACAAGCTTGTTTTGGAAGCTTTGTTTTGCGATTCACCCCATGGATAGGCGTTAAGCCGTTATGCAGCCGTCTGCCTATCCGATTGGTTCCCCCGCTTTTGCCGCACGGGCAAAATTAAGCGATAAAGGATTGTTTGTCATGAAATGTCGATGCCAAGATGCAAAAAGGCCACAGAGGCCTTATGACCCCTGTGACCCGTCTAAAACGTCACAAGCTTCATCATCCTCTCCCGATCGACGCTTACGAGGTTAGCTGACGGATTCGGGCGGTGAGAGTCGCCCTACGTTAGACGGAATCCATGGCTTCCGTCTAACGATTCACCCCTGCCGCACTCGGCTGTCCGACTCTCACATCGGCGCCGGCCCGGCGTTCCGCACCGTCAAGCGATTCACGCTTGCTGGGCGGTTGGTTCCCCCGTTTTCCGCATATCGCGGAAACTCAGCGATTGGAAAATGTTATCGTCTTGCATGAATCGAATCATACTCCTGCTTTCTGATGCTGTAAAGAACGCGTACGCCCCGCTGTGGATTAAAACAGCCTCCCTCCGTTCCGCTTAATCGCTTTCATTTTTATCAAGCTTCATTATTCTCCCTATTTCGCGTTATGTCTCTCTCTTACGGTATTTGTGCCGGCCGCTTATCTGTCTTTTAAGTATCGGGCATCGACCCAACTGCAAGCGCAGCCGAATAAGGATAAGCATCGATGAATATCGTGAAGAGATAACGAAGTTTTGCAGCGAAAATCGAAGAATTCGGGAAATTCCGGTCAATGTAATGCATATACAGAATAATGAACCATTTACAAAGCCGCGATTGGGGTTTAATATAAACGGCAAACGACCAAACTGCGCTGAATTTTTCGGATAACGAAAAAGCGGGGGAACCACAAGAAGCTTCTGTCGTGCTTAGGCGGATACAGAAGTTTCGTTAGAAGGCAACGGGTATTGCCTTTGGGGTGAATCGCTTGGCATTAGCCAGGCATAGGGCGTCTCTCTAGCCCGAATCCGACAGCTAACCTCGTAAGCGAACGAAGGAGAGAAGAAATATGTTTTTACCGGCGGAATCCCTTATTGAACGTCTGCCCGGCGCTTTGACGGCAGATTTGCCGTTCGCGGCGGAGCTTCGCATGAAACGGATCGAATTGTTTGTCATTCCGGCGATCGGCGTCGATATGCCCGGCTACCGCGTTTGCATGCGTTTGACAACGGCGTACGGGTACGGTTGGAGCGAAACGTTTATCGAGAAGAAGGAGAAGCCTTCGGATTGGGTTCAGTGGAGCAGCAACCTCGTTCATTGCATAAACGGCGGGGAGGAATGGGACGAAACGGCTCATCCGCTGGACCAAAGGCTGCGGCAAATGCTTCACGCCGCCGCGGAAAGCGTCGGCGCCGGCTTCAGCGCGGCCGCTGCGAGCGAGACTGACGGCGGGAACGACAGCCCCGCCTTCGCGGAAACGGCAAGCTTGGTCGAGGCGTCCTCCGCGGCTTCGACAGATTCCCCGGCAGCGGTGCGCTCCGGCAAGCTTGGGGAGAGCAGCGCATTGAACGAGACCGGTTCCGCGGAAGCCCGCGCCGGATACATTCCATCCGTCCTTCAGGACGACCCGGTCTCCGGCGCTTATCGTCTAGCCGGCGTTCGGCCAGCCATCCCGATCGACGCCAAGCGCGAGCAGGCACTGAGCAGGCAAACGGAGGACCTCGCCTTATTGGCTCGCTCCGAATGCTACATTTCGCTTTTTTAATTGTTAAGCGTCAACAATAAACGTTCCGTGCCGGAAGGTCGCCTTGTTGCTATAATCGAGATATCGGGACTTGCTCGGTCATTCGGGTTACGTACAATACATCATCGAACAGCGGCGCAAGGCGGGGCTCCCCGAGCTCGAAGGGGTCGACGAAGCCTGGCCGTGAGACGGTTTGCGGGCCACCGGTTCCGCTCGCCGTCATGCCCGAACCCACGTTCCTTTCCTACTGCGAAAGCCTCGGATGATAAACTGCCGATCGTACAGAACTGCCCGGACGAAATCGCCCTTCGGGTGACTTAGCATGCTAGCCGGCGGTTTCATGGCGGACCGTGCAGTCCGCCGTGAAAGCCGCTTTCGGCTGCTCGCGCTTCACGCCTCTTCCTTGTCCCGCGGCAGCCTCAAATCTTCCGTAAACCATATGCCGCCCGTCATGCCGCTCAGCACAATGGCGGTCGTCGCCGCGGAAGATGCAAGCATAAACATGATTAAAATCTGGTAACGGACCGCCTCGATCGGGTCCGCGCCCGCCACGATCATTCCCGTCATCATCCCCGGCAGCTGGACAAGCCCTACCGTCTTCATGCTGTCCAGCGTCGGAATGAGGCTGCTGCGGACGGAACGCTTGGCGGAAAGCTTGATCGCCTGCTGAGCGGACGCACCAAGCGCGAGCAGCGCCTCGATTTCGCCGCGCGAAGCTTCCAGCTCCCGCTTCATCCGGTTCAAATACAAACCGCATACAACCATGGAGCTGCCCACGATGATGCCGCTGATCGAGATAATGTATTGAGCCGTCGGCTCGATGATCCGAAGCCCCAGCAGCAAAGCCATCGCGACCGCTTCCGTAAACAGCAGCGACATGGCGATGCGAATACGCAGCCCTTTGATCCCCTTTGCTTTGCCGGCGGCGTTCCAAGCCGCAACGGTAATCATGAGCAGCACGATAAGCACGATAAACAAAGGCTGCTCCGCATCAAATACGAAATGGAGCACATAGCCGATAAAGAGCAGCTGCACGGCGGTCCGCACCGTTCCGACGACGATATCTTTTTCGAGCCCGAGCTTTTTTCGGATCGATAAAACAACCGTAACCGCAACGAAAGCGAGCGTGCAAATCAGCGCAACATTGGACACGGCTCACACTCCTTGCCTTGCGTCAGCCGCAGCCTGGACAAACCGCCGCGCTTCCCCGGTGGCCGGCTTGTCAAAGAAACGCTCTGCGGACGTTTTCTCAAGCAAGCGCCCCCCTTCCAAAAACCATACTTCTTCGCCGACTTCCCGGGCTTGACTTAAATCGTGCGTAATCCATAGCTGGGCGCTGCCTTCCCGGCGCGACCATTCGAGAAGCAGCCGCTCCGCCGCAGCTTTGCTGGCCGGATCGAGCGATGCGGTCGTCTCGTCCAGCAGCAGCAGCTTCGGTTTCAGCAGCAGCGAACGGACAAGCGCGACGCGCTGCTTTTCCCCGCCGGATAATTCGTCCGCGGTTTTGTCCCACGCTATGCCGCCAAGGCCAAGCTCGTCCATCAGCTGCTCGGCAAGCGGCTCGTCGAACGGCCGCCCATGCAGTATACTTGCGGTACGCAAGTTGTCGCCCACCGTGCCGGTCAGCATGACGGGCTGTTGAGCCACGTACAATACCTGCTGCCGCCATTGCTGCGGCTTCCACTGCGATGCCGGGCGGCCCAGCAGCTCAAGCTCGCCCGCATCCGCCGCATCGAGACGGGCGAAGATGCGCAGCAGCGTGCTTTTGCCTTGGCCCGAGGCTCCCAGCAGAACGATCCGGCGCCCCTCGCCGACGCCGGCCGAGACATCGCGAAAAAGATAACGATCCGGATTGCGCGACGTCAGCTTCCCGATTCCCCTTGCTTTCAATAAAATGTCCAAAACGGTACACTCCTTGCGTCAAAAAACCTCTAACGAAGCATTGTGGATAAACGAAATCTTTTAAATAAACGACAGCACGATGCCGACGAGAAATCCGCATACCGCCCCGTTGACGCGAATCCATTGCAGGTCGCTGCCGATCTTTTCTTCCAGCATCCGAACAAGCGACTTGTCGTCGAGCCGGTCCAAGTTTTCCCGGACGAGCACGCCAAGCCGGTAATGGTTCGCTTCGATTTGGCGCACGGCAAAATCAAGCAGAAGCCGTTCCCACCGGTCCATCGCCTCCCGATGCTTGCCCGCCTGCTCCACGGCGTAACGCAAAGCCGTCACGACGATGCGTCCCCCGTTCCGCTGCTGCTCATCCAGCCAATCGTACAGAAGCTGCCGAAGCTCGGCGAGCCGGTTTACGATAAATAGCTCCAGCTCCTCGCTTTGCGCCTTCTCCCGCACGAATTGCTGCGCCGCTTCCATCAGCTTGTCGTTGTCCGCCAGCTTGCGGCCTTGCTCCCGGACAGCCGCGATCAGCTTCCTGCGGGAATTGCCGCCGGGCAAGCTTAACTCCCGAATAACGGAAAGCACAATGCCTTGCAGCATCGAGCCCAGCTTCTCCTCGCTCATAAACCCGATGAACGCTTGCACCGCAAAGCCCGCCAACCCGCCGACGCGAAGCTCGTCCAGCTTCTGCATCGCCAGCTTGCCGAGCATGTCCTCGGTTTCGCGCTTCAGCGCCCATTGCCTCGCTTCGGCAAGGGCGTAGTCGAGCGCCCGCTCGTCCCAGCCTTCCCGCGCCGCTTTATCGATGAAGCTTGCGGCCAACGGCCGAAGCTCCACGCGTTCCGCATACCCGGCTGCCGCTTGCCGGATGAGCTTCGCCAGCTTATCGAGCGGAACCCGTTCCGCGGCCGAGCGCGCGAAGCTTATGATGCCAAGCCGGACGGAACGCTTCCTCGCGAACCGGACCGCCGCCGATCCCAGCAGCTTGAACAGATCGAGCTGCTTCAGCTTTTGCGTAATGCTTTCTTTTTTGAGCAGCTCGTTTTCCATAGCCGAAATTAACGCGTTTACGATTCGGTTCCTGTTCTTCAGAAGCAGGGACGTATGCGGAATCGGAATACCGAGCGGATGGCGGAACAAGGCGGTTACGGCGAACCAATCGGCCAAGCCTCCGACCAGCCCCGCCTCGAAGCCGGTATGCAGCATGTTGGCCCACCAGCTTTCGGGAAGCCATCTTGTGGCCAGGAAACCCGCGGCCATGACGGCGAGCGATACGATCGCCACGTATTTTGTTTTCATGAATGTCCTCCGGTTGCTTACTGTCTGAACGGTTAACAATGATTATACCAAAATTTTGCGTTATAATTGAGCAAAACCGCTATTCGTACTCTTCGATTACGATCGCCAGGTACCCGAGTTAGCTTTTTGAGAATAAACAAGGAGATTGCAACCATGTCGCTAGTCAAATCCATCTACCGTAAATTAAACCCTCCCCAGCTGCTGACGCTGGGCTTTCTCTTGATTATAACGCTCGGCGCGCTGCTGCTTTCGATGCCGCAAGCTTCCGCGGGCGGCACCCGGACGCCGTTCCTCGACGCCTTGTTCACCGCAACGTCGGCCGCTTGCGTCACCGGCCTCGTCGTTGTGGATACCGGCACGCATTATTCGGTTTTCGGACAAGTCGTCATCCTGACGCTGATGCAGGTCGGCGGCCTCGGCTTCATGACCATGGCCACAATGTTCGCGCTTATGTTCCGCAAGCGGATTTCGCTGAAAGACCGGCTCGTGCTGCAGGAGGCGATGAACCAGCATTCGCTCGAGGGCATCATCTCCCTCATCCGCAAAGTGCTGTTGTATTCCTTGCTGATCGAATTGGCGGGAGCGCTTATTCTCGCCGCCCGCTGGTCGGCGGAGCTTCCGCTTGGAGAAGCGGCATACTTGGGCGTTTTTCATAGTATATCCATGTTTACGAACGCCGGCTTCGACATTATGGGCGCCTTGCACGGCCCGTACAGCGGCATGACCCGCCATGTCGACGACCCGGTCGTTAACGTTGTCGTAATGCTGCTCATCTTTCTCGGCGGCGTCGGCTTCGTCGTGCTTGCGGAAATCGTCGATTTTCAGAAGCGGAAAAAACTGTCGCTGCACGCCAAGGTCGTGCTGTCGACGACGCTGCTGCTGTTTGCGGTCGGGACGATCGTTATTTTCGTCTTTGAGTTCACAAATGCCAAAACGACCGGCCAGCTCTCCTTCTCCGGCCGGTTGCTAAGCGCAATGTTCCAGTCGGTATCCCCGCGTTCCGGCGGGGCGAACACGCTCGACATCAGCCAGATGAGACAAGCGACGCAGTTTTTTATCGTCTTGTTGATGTTTATCGGGGCGTCCCCGGGCTCCTCCGGCGGCGGCATCAAGGTGACGACGTTCGCGATTTTGGCCGCGGCCGTATATACGATGATGCGCGGCAAGCAAGACGTGGTGCTGTTCCGCCACCGGCTGCAGCACGAGAGGGTATACAAGGCGCTGACGATGACCCTTGCTTCGCTGTTCGTGATTATTTTGTTTACGATGCTGCTGTCCGTAACGGAACCAAACGCCTCCTTGCTCATGATTTTGTTCGAGGTTACATCCGCCTTCGGCACGTGCGGCTTGTCGATGGGGCTGACGACGCTGCTTAGCGAACCCGGCAAAGTGCTGATCATCATCATGATGTTCATCGGGCGGCTTGGACCGCTTACGCTCGCGTACAGCCTGAAGCGGGGCAACGAGAAGGAGTTGTTCAAATATCCGGAAGGCAAAATTACGATCGGTTAACGGCTGTCCGCCGAATTAACGCCGGCCGCAAAGCCCTCTCCGCATAAAAAAATCGGCCCGGAACGGCAGCAGTTATGCCGTTCCGGGCCGATTTTCGTTTCGATTAGTTTGCCGGCGTGCCGACGCGCACGAAATCGATCATCGATCTCGCCGTTACCGCGGGAGCTCCCGCGTCCGGAGCCGCCTCTCCGAGTCCGGCCGTGCCGGCCTGGAATTCCACCGTATACGGAACACCCGGTATAAGGTCGAAGAAATTGTCCGTAAATATGCCTTCCGCGTCGGCGGACAGCCACACCTGCTTCGCAAGCCGGTCCGTCTCCAGCGTATAACGGACGCCGTCTTCATTCGCTTCCCGCTTCACCCGAATCGACGCCGGCTCAAGCGCCAGCGCTTTGTCTCCGACAAAATAAACGGTGTCGCGGCAAACCGTCCGCCCATCGCGCAGAAGCTCCGCGAGCAGCACGACGCCGGCCGGGTCGGCCTCCTGCAGCAGCGCTTCCTTCTCCGCCGACCAGACGATGCGCGATTCCCCCGCTTCTACCCGGTAATCGTACATCGCGTCCCCCAGCTTGTTGCCCGCCATATCGAACAGACGGAGACGAAGCTCGCCTGACGCTTGCTTCTTCAGGTCGGACACGACGTAAAAGTCCAGTCTGTCGTCCGACTGGTCGACCGACAGCAGCAAATCGGCAAAGCTGCGTTTCGCGTAATAATGCAGCGCCTTCCAGCGGCCGTAATAATCGATGCCCGCCCAGGAGGCGACCGGCCAGCAGTCGTTCACTTGCCAGTACAACGAGCCCATGCAATACGGCTTCTTACGCCGGTGAGCTTCGATCGCCGTCTTCATCGCTTCGGCCTGCAGCACCTGGCTCATATACAGGAACGACGGAAAGTCTTTTGGTTCCTTCATGTAGATATCCATATATTCCTTGATCAGCCGGTTGCCGTTGCCGTTTTTCTGATGGGCCAGCATGACGGCCGACTCCAGCTCCATGTCGCTTTCTTCCGCGAACGTCCGCACGGTCCGGTATTCCGGGAACGATTGGAAGCCGTATTCGCTCATAAAACGGCCGATTTTCGCCTTGTAGTTCTCAAACGGCTCCACGTTATGCCATACGCCCCAGTAATGAATGTCGCCTTCTCCCGTCAACGGATGCGCATGCTGCTCTTTGTCGCCGGATAAGCGGACAAGCGGCGATGAAGGCCAGTAATCGACGCCCGGCGACAGCCGCTCGACCACGTCCGGCAGAAGCCGGTGGAATAAGGCTTCGTAATCCGCCCATATTTTCTCCCGCAGCTCCGGCGTATACTGCTTCTTCCAGCCCCAGCCGGCATCCTCGTCGTAATGCGCCCAGGCGGAATCGATCTCGTTGTTGCCGCACCAGAGCACGACGGAAGGGTGATTGCGCAGCCGCTTCACATTGTACTCCGCCTCCGCCTTTACGCTGTCGAGAAAAGCTTGGTCGCCCGGATACATGCTGCAGGCGAACATAAAATCCTGCCATACGAGCAAGCCGTGTTCGTCGCACAATCTGTAGAACGCATCGTCTTCGTATACGCCGCCGCCCCATACGCGCACCATGTTCATGTTCGCTTTGACCGCGGACACGATCTCCTGCCGGTACCGCTCCTCCGTTACTTCGGTAATAAAGCTGTCGTTCGGAATATGATTGGCGCCTTTGGCGAATACCGGAACCCCGTTCAGCTCGAAATAAAAGGAAGCCCCCGCTTCGTCCTTCTCCCTGACCAGACGGACCGAACGCAGGCCCGTTTCCGCTTGCTTGACGGATGCCCGCCTCCCGTCCGCCGCGATCAGCTCCGCTTCAAACGCGTACAGATGAGGCTCGCCAAGCCCTCTGCACCACCACAGCTCCGGCTGCTCGATGACGATCGGCACTTCGACGGTGCGAACGCCCTTCGCAAGCGCCGCTTCCGCTTCCCATACCCGCTGTCCCGTCCGAACGCGAAGCAGTCCGGCGCCTTCGCCGCCGGCTTCGATTTCGACGACCGCGGTCAGTCTCGCTTCCGAGGCGGATACATCGTCTTGCCGGATGTACAAATCCGTTATGCGGCTGCCCGACCATGCTTCCAGCCGTACGGGGCGCCAGATGCCGCTCGTCACGAAGCGCGGCCCCCAATCCCAGCCGTAATGATAAGGGGCTTTACGCGCAAAGACGCTTATTTTGCGGTCGCCGAGCCCGCCAAGCTCCGATTGATCGTTAGCGGCGGGCAAATCGTAGCCGAGCCGCTCCAGCTTGGGCAAATCCTCATGGACAGGGGAACGGAATCGGACGAACAGCTTGTTGTCCCGCTCGGCGAGCAGCCCTTTGACGTCGGCGGTCCAGGACCGGAACATATTGTCCGCCGCGAGCACATGCTTGCCGTTCACGTAAACGTCGGCGTAGGTGTCGAGTCCGTCGAACACCAGCCTGACGTGCTCGGACGCAAGCAATCCGGGATCCGCGTCAAAGCTGGTTTCGTATTCCCAGTCCTTCTTGTCGATCCATTGAAGGCCGTGCTCGTTCGTTCCGTAGAACGGATCGGCAATTAGCCCGTTGCGAAGAAGATCCGTATGCACGCATCCCGGCACCTGCGCGGGCAGCCAGTCCGCCTCGCCGCTCCCTCTGAATTTCCATTCCGTTAAATGCATCGCGTATTGTACCATGACAGCCTCCTGAAGTTTGTGTTCATAATTGCCCGGCAAGGGCACGGTCAAGCGGGCCGAACGATGAAACATGGCATTATTGAAAATTCATCCATCTCCATTATATAGGCATCGGCCCGGCATTTTCCGCTGTTAAACAAAAAAATCGGGATCGCATCGCCGAACGCCCGCCTCTATCGCCCGGCATACAAATCCGGCAATTCGTCCAAGGTGATCACTTTCGGATGCGAATACACCCGCTGCAAAAAGCTTTGGTCGTTGTGAACGCCGTCCGTCAGAAACTCCCCCGTCCACGTGCTGAACCAGCTCCAATGCGCGCCGTATTCGAAAATAAGATCGGGATCCGGAATCGACCCGTTCTCCGTTAAAGCCACGAGCTTCTTGTCTCCGACAAGCCTAACCAGATTGTCGTAACGGCCGCTGACCGGGTTATGATCGCCTGCGGCCGGATAGCTGTCGACGCTCACAATATCGACGACATCGTCTCCCGGATACCATTCGGGGTCCTCCGAATTCCATACCCAGATCAGATTGTTCAGCTTATGCCCGTTCGTCAGCCGGTCATATACGATCCGGAACAGCTCCTTCGCCGGCCCCGGGCCTTTCGCCCCCCACCAGAACCAGCCTCCCTCCGCTTCGTGCAGCGGCCGGAACAGAACCGGAACTCTCTCCTCCCGCAGGACGGACAGCTTCTCCCCGATGGCGTCGATATCCCGAAGCAGCAGCGCGTAGTCCTCGGAATCGGGATGCTTCAGCGCATAGTCCAGATCGAACGCGACGGCGTCGGTATAGAAGCCTCTCCACCATTCCTTGCCGGGCTCGTCGATCAACCCTTTGGGCGCGTTCCAATGCCAGACGAACGCGACGATTCCGCCTTGCCGGTGCCAGCCGAGCGCTTTGTCGATCTCGTAGCTGCTTGCTCCGCGCTCGGCGCGCGAAGGCGAATAGTCCATCAGGTCGAAGCCGACGACAGCCGGCTTGCGCCCCGTCAGCTTTTCGATCCAGTCGACGTTGTCCAGCTCCTGCTGCCCGGACAATATCCGTTTCCCGTAAACTTGCGTCAAATAGCTCATTAACGCTTTTGCTTCCGCCGTCGCTTCCGGATTGGAAAGGCGGCTTGTCACCTCATGCTTCTTCACAGCCTTCGTCGCCTCCAGCTTCACATAATCGATATCGTAATACCCCCAGCCGCGCTTGAACTGAACGACGTGCTCGCCTTTGTCCAGCAGCATCTTGCCCGCGGACGCTTCGGCGAACCGCTCCGTCCGCTTCAGCTGCAGCTGGCCGAACGGCCGGCCGTCGAGCAGCAGCTCCGCCGCTTTGTCGCCGCTCGGCGAGCGGTAGCCTACCGTCACAAGGTAGAGCGATCGCTGCGGCGCCTGCACGGTCACGGCGACGGCGTCGCTGTCCGCTTCGAACCCGGTCACATACCCGCTGCCGGAATACCCTTCCGCGGATCGCTCTACCGTCGTTCCGGCAAGAATCCCCGTCTCCGCCTCGAAGACGGCCGCTTTGCTTGGCGTCGCGGACGAGCCCAGCAAGGCTGTAACGCCAATCAAAATCAGAATTGCCGCCGCGGCAATTAGCCGCACCGCGCGGGCGCTCACGGCTTCGCCCCTTCTAACCGAAAACCGGTTCCCGGCCCCGATGCTCGAGGCTCGCCAAGGGCGAGCTCCGGCAACGCGCGCTCCCGTTTTTCCATCTGTCCCATCCCTCCGCCTTTCGCTAAATCGCGCAGCCGCTTTCTTCTATCCGACGATGCCCGAACGTTCGATGCTTTCCACGAAATAACGCTGCACGACGAGATAAATGAGAATAAGCGGCGCAATCGACAGCAAAATGCCGGTGTCGACGATCATCGCCACATGGTTCGGATCGGCCTTCACGCCGGCGCCGCCGATACCGATCAGGCTCGGAATCAATTGATTCGCCTGGGCCGGCAAGGACGCGACCTTAAGCGGAATAAGCGCGCTTTCGCTCATGAACAGCGTCGTGTAAAGCGTATCGTTGTATTGCCATACGAAGGAGAACAGGATGACGGTAATGAGCGGGGACACCGCGTTCGGCAGCATGATGAGGGCGAACGTCCGGTACCCGCCGGCCCCGTCGATCAGGGCCGCCTCTTCCATCTCCTTCGGCATCCCTTTAAAAAACTGCCTGAATATATAGATGAACAGACCCGCCTTAAGCCCTACCCCGAAAGCCGCCGTAATGACCGAAGGCCAATACGTATTGAGCAAATTGACGCCTTCCTTGCCCGTAAAGAGCTGAACGATACCCAAAATATCGAAGCTTCTGAAGTGCAAATACATCGGAAGCATCAGCGTGCTCGTCGGAATGAGCAGCGTCAAGACGACAAAACCGAACAGCAGTCCGTTTCCCGGAAAGGAAAAGCGCGCAAAGCCGTAGCCGGCCAGGGCGCAGGAGGCGGTCGACAGCAGCGTCGTCACGACGACGAACAACAGCGTATTGGCGAGCAGCGGGAAATAATCCATCACCTGCATCGCCAGCTTGATATTGTCCCAGGTGAAGTGCACCGGAACGAGAAAAATCGTCGGATTGTAAATATCCTGCTTATCCTTGAACGCTACGGACAGCTTCAGCAGGAGCGGATAAATAATAATGAACGATATGCCGACGATCAATAAATACCGGAACAATCCGAACAGCCAGTCTGCCGCTTTGTTCCGCGCTTTTTGCAGCTTAAACTTACGTATTTCGGCTTGCTTGGCTGCACTTGCTTCCATAAATGCCCATCCCCCTTCCCTTCGGCATGCTCTTCGCAAGCGGTTCGCGGTTAATTGTAATGGATCCGTCTGGACAGGATCAGCCCGATGATTACGAGAATAACGCCGACGATCACCGTATACAGCCAGGACATCGCCGAGCTGAGCCCGAAGTTCTGCGTCTGGAACGCCGTCGTATAGATCGTTTCCGTAACCGCGCTGGCCGAGAAGGAATCGATGATCGTATAAATGACGTTCGTCAATATCAGCGGGCTCACCATCGGGAACGTAATTTTCCAGAACGATTCGTATGCGGTCGCGCCCTCCAGCTTCGCGACCTCGTACATCGAAGACGGCACCGACTGAAGCGCCGCCAGAAAGATCAAAATTTGCACGCCGGAGCTGCTTATAATCTCGTAAATCCGCATGACGGCTTCAATAATATAGTCGATATAAGACATCGGAAGCCCCGCGTTGGCGAGCAGCCTGACCATCGAAATGATGTTGTACGTCGACGACGCCTGCCCCATCTCCTCCGCCGCAGCCGCGTCGCCGATCAGGTTGATCAGTCCGGAAGCCTCGGCCGAAGCGACCGCATTGGAGGCGAGAATGACCGGCAGGAAGAAGATCGCGCGGGCGGCGGCGCGTCCCCGGAATTTCTGGTTGAGGATGACGGCCGAAAACAAGCTGAAAAACAAAATCATCGGCACGTTCAACACCATCGCCCATACCGAGCCCGTCAGGATCCGGTTGAAATTGGCGTCTACCAGAAGCGCTTCCTTGAAGTTGGTCCATCCGGCAAACGTCAGCTCGTAGCCGGAAGCCGCAACGGTCAGCTTGCTGAAGCTGAACCGGATCGATTGCACAAGCGGGACGGCAAACAGAAACAGAAAGCCGATCAGCCAAGGCGCGACAAATGACAATCCAAGCAGCGCCCGACGCCGGGTTAACGTCAGCTTGCGAAGCTTCGGCCGCGCCGTATCGCGGCTCGTCTCCAGCTTAGCCGGCTTCATGTTCCCCACCTCCAATCGCGTAGCCGCGGGCGGCTACCGTCATGCCGTCCACCGTCGCCGGTTCGCCGGTATAATTGACGACGATCGATACGCCATTCTCGTAGACGACTTGAACGATGCCGTCCGCAAGCCGGATATGCTCCTTCATCGGCACGCTCCTTACCGGGGACAGCGCCTCGTTCGCTTCCTTGTACAAGACGATCGCTTCCTCGTACCAATCGCTGTACAAGGTGGAAAAGGCGGTATCGAACGGCGTATATTTCAGCTCCGAGGACGGCTTGTGCGTCCATAGAAAATGCGGCGCGGAGCCAAGCTCGATCGCCCGAAGCAGCTGCTGCCGCATGTCCTGCTCGTCGCTTTGGTTCATCGCCTCGCCCGCGTATTCGATATAGCCATGCACGGCCATCTGATAGAACGGAACCTCCTCGTCGGTAATGCCAAATCCGCTCGACGACGAAGGCACGTCGACCAGATGCTTGGCGTACGGCCATACATAAGCGTTGCCGCCTGCCGCCATCATGTCGGGATAATCGGCGCTTAGCCGTTCGAGCTGTTCCTCGACGATGTGCTTCGCCGTCTGGCGGTGCACGACGCGGCCGTCCCGGTAATCCGAGCTAAGCACGTCGCCGAGGTCGCGAAGCGATACGCTGTCGAGGCCCATACGGCCGTACCGCTCCGTGAAGCGGTCCGCGTAATAAGGCAGCTTCGCCGGCGACAGCAAATAATAGCTTCCGAGGTCGCTGTCCATCCGGTTCAAGGCGCGGTTGTAAGGATTCAGCCGAGCGACCTCTCTCGTGACGAACCTTGCCGCGTCCGACGAAGGAACGAAGCCGCCGTCATCGCGATAGATGCGCTGGAACGCCACATCGGGGTATAGAGCTCCGCCGGCTTGCTTCAGCCTCTCGGCCAATTGCGCAAGCCCCGATTGCCCGCCCAATCCGCCGTCCGCTTTCGGGCTGACGGGCGCCTTATGATTGACGCCGCCGGCGGACCAGCCCAAATACCGCAGCTGCACCCGGCCTACGCCGTCCCGGCTGAGCCGCTCCGCCATTTCGCCTGCCTGCTCGAAGGTCGTCATCGCCGCTTCGGACCGGTACGGAATGCCAAGCAGCGTTTTTCGCTTCTCGACGGCTCCGATGACATCGAGGTAGAACGGAATGCCGCCTTCCGCATCGAGCGGCTTCAAGCCATGCTGCTTCACAAGCATGTTGCGGTACAGCTCGGCCATGCCCGAATAAGTCGCCCGCTCGCCGGACAGGAAGCTGTAGCGAACGCGAAGATCGCCTTCATACAGCCGGTCGTTGAGCAGCTGGATTTCCTGCAATTCCGAGCCGGTATACAGCTCCAGCTCGTCTTCGCCGCGCAGGGCGAAGCTGCCGAACACGTGGTTATAGCTGTTTTGCTTGCCGCTGATGTCGGCCGTAACGCTTGCGATGGCGTCGCCTTCCTCGATGACCGCAAACCATGCTCGGTCGCCGCTTTTCAGCCCGAACACGGGCATTCTCGCATCCTCGGTTACTTGTCCCCGGCTGACGCTGTTGTCGTTCGGGTCGGAGCCGTACACCCGCTGTACGTATTGCTCCTCCTTCACTTTGCCGTTGTTCAGCCGGATCAGGCTGCCGGAGCCGTCCGGGACCAGCATGTACCCTTGCTCCTCCGTACCGGCCGCGCCGAAATAGGCAAGCAAATCGAGGCTGCGCAGCTTATAGCCGGCGCTCTCCTCCGCTTGGCTGAGCGGCACCGTAACGGCAAGCGAGTCTTCCTCCAGCCGGTATTCGACCGGAATGACAAAGCTTGGCTTCTGCGAGCCGCCGCCGGCGCCGATGCCGTTCTCCGCATTGTCGTAAGCCAAATCTTCCGGCGTATAACCCGCCTTCTCAAATGCGGCCAGCATTTTGTTCAGCACGAGCTGCTTCTCGATCTGGCCGTCCAGCCGCTCCAGCACGTCCGGATTGCCGCTTGACGGATAATAGCGGGCGGAGACGTATTTGGCCGTCGACTCGTCCAGCTTCGACAGCACCTTCTCCTCCAGACGCCGCTTGCCGATCAGCTTCGGCAGCGCTTCGATGCCAAGCGACGTATCGCCAAGCGTATACGTGATCCGGATCCCGCCGTTCAAGCTTTCCGCCTTGAACTGCTTGCCGGCGATGCTCCGCGTGAAGTTCGGATACGTCTCCAGCGTGCCGGCTCCGTCCCGGAACGTAATCGTCAGCTGGGACGACAACACTTCCTTCTCGTAAGGCGACGAGGCGGCGTCTTCTTGCCGGTCCGCCGGATTGCTGCGCCATACGTGCCCGCTTCCGTTATCCCGGACGGCGATCTCCGTCGTCTCCGGGTCGTAATAAAGCGACAGCTTGGCGTTCTCGGCAACCAGCTCCATGCCCGGAACGCCTTCGCTTGAGTCCGGCAAAAATTCAAGCTCCCTTGCGTCCGCGGTCGAGGGCGTCTGCGTCACGAACTCGGAGGCGTTAACGGCCGGCGCGCCCCGGTTCGCGAGCCACAACGCTCCCGCCGCAACGCATAGAAGCGCGGCGGCTCCTGCCGCTACCGCCGTTAATCGTTTTCGTCTTGTCACGGATGCGGCCTCCTTTACGCGCGAAAAATAAGCTCTCGGTAAACATTGACGACAAAGTCGTATATTTGCTGAAGCATGCTGAACAGCAGCGCCGCCAGAAACACGATCAGCCCCATCGCGACGACCGTCAGCACCATCGTCCACACCGTTTTGAGCGCCGTATATTGATGGACGGTCATCGTCCCGACGAACAGCAGACCGGCAAACCATAGAAACGCAACCGCGTTAAGCAAATAATAGAAAGCCGTTTCCTCCATCACCATAAAGCGGCTTGCCAATGTCGCGGGAATATAGACAAGCACGATGGGCACAAGCGAATAGCCGGTCGCCATGACGATCTCTTTGAACTTTCCTTCTCCTTCCATCAGCGTCGTAATCGACCAGTTCGCCACGCACCATAGCAAAAAAGGAACGACAATCGTCAAAATGTCGCTGAAGCTGTTCAAGTACCGCAAATCGTTGTAATTGACCAGAAAGCCGGAATATTGCTTCTGCAGGATGACCGCAACCGCGACAAGCGCCAGAATGAAGATCGCGACCCGAAGCTTTCCCTTGCCGTCGTATTTCATGTCCCAGAAGCCGTCGAAAGGATGTACGATCAGATGCAGCGGGAACTTAATATAATCCTGCTTCATGCCGGTTTCCCCTCCTTCGGTTTCTGGCTTTAAACGCCTTGAACGCGGCGAAGGCGAGCGCTGCGGCGAGCAAAGCGGTCAGAAAAGCGCCGAAATGCTCCTTCATCGCTTCCCTGCGGTACCTTTTGTAGGCGACGGAATAATCTTTGCGGTCCATGCCAAGCTTGAAATATTCGAGCGCCTCCTTGTTTTTCTTCTCCATCAGCAGCGATTTGCCGATGCCGAGGTACGCGATATCGTAGTTCGAATTGAGCTTCAGCACTTCTTTCCAATAAGGGACGGCCTTCGAATCTTCCCCGTCGTAATGGAGCTTGACCGCCTGATTGACGGCGCTGCCGAACCGGGTCGGCTCGAATACCGTAATGCTCTCCTTGCCCCGGTCGAGCACCAGCATCGCGCTGCCGGCCTGCTCAATGGCCACCGGCGTCTTGAACGTCCCGAGCTGGTTGCCTTTGCCGCCGTAAACATAAAGCAAATTGCCCTCGTCGTCATACGTAAAAATCCGGTTCTGCGTAGAATCCAGCACGCCGTACATGCCGCTCCCGAGCAGCTTCACGTCGACCATCTTCGACGGCCCGACGGAATTGCGGAAGCGGATATCCCCTCTGACATCGAAATAGCCGAACCGCTTCAGCACGTCTTCGCCGGACGGGTTGATCCGTTTGACCGGCTCCCGGGAGCCCGGATCGATGTTCGTGGCATACAGAAATCCTTTCGGGTCGATATCCAGATTGGAAAATTCGGTCGGAATGAACAGCACCATTTGGGCCCGCTGCGCCTTCGTCGAGAGCAGCCGCCAAATATATTCGGTGTAGTCGCGCCGCACCTTGTTCGTGCCGACGTATCCGATGAAGCGTCCCTTGTCGTCGAACTGCATAATGCCTTCGAACACCCCTTGGGCGACCACATAGACCCGGTTCGCCTTGTCGACGGCGACTTTAAGCGGGGCAAACTGAAAATCGGCGCTAAATAAATCGGACTTCGGGTTGCTTATAACGCCTTCCAGCTTCCCGCTTCCGTCCAAAATGACGACCCGCCGATTGCCCGTGTCGGCTACGTAGATGCGCTCGTTGTCGTCCACGAACAGTCCGGAAGGGCCGCTGAATCCGTCCTCCGCTCCTTCGCTCGCGAAGCCGGCGATAACCTGCTTCACGCTCCAGTCCCGGTCCAATACGATAATCCGGTTATTGCCGCTGTCCAGAATGTAAATCCGGCCGTTCGGCGATACGTATACGTCGCCCGGCTCCTTGAAGCCTCCGACGCCGAGGCTGTCTCCCGTTACCGCTCGGGCGGGCAAATAAGGGGCCGGCGAAGGAACCGCTTCCCCCCAGTAGTTATAGTTGTAGCTTTCGTACGGCGCGGCCGCCGCCGACGCGGCGGGAGATGCCGAGCCGAACAGCAGAGATGCGGCGGCAACCGCAAACGCCCATCTTTTCCATACCCGCTGCACGCGCATCCCTCCTTATTCCTTCATGCCCGAAGTAGCCATCGTTTCGATAATCCGGCTTTGCGACAGCACGAACAGCGCAATCGGCACGCTCATGAGAATAAGCGCTACCGCTGCGCCTGCCCCGGCCCGCGATATGCCTCCGAGAATAATCTGGTTCGCGGCGTAATGCAGGCTTTTGAGCTGCTCGCTGTAGATGAAGCCGTTGCCGTCGCTGCCCCACAGCATCTGGAACAGCAGAATGATAAGCGTCAGCCAGGCCGGCTTGACGTTAGGCATGACGATCGTCCAGAATATCCGGTATTCGCTGGCGCCGTCGATTTTGGCCGCTTCCAGCAGCGCGTCGGGAATTTGCTCCATAAACTGCTTCATCAAATAAAGTCCAAGCGAATAGGCGAACGCCGGCACGATCACCGCCCAATACGTGTCTACCCAGCCGAGCCACGACATAATCATATAGTTCGGAATCGACGTGACCGCCGGCGTAAACATAAGCGACAGGACGACGACCTGGAACATCAGGTTTTTGCCCGGAAAACGGTGCTTCGCCAGCGGATAGGCAGCCGCCGAAGCCAGAACGACATGCCCCAATATGCCCATGCCGGTTATAAACACCGTGTTGAATATATATCTGGAGAACGGCACCCAAGACGTGCTCAGCAAGTTGACCAGCTCGATAAAATTGTTGAAGGTCGGATTCCGCACGAACAAGGTCGGCGGAAACATAAAAATTTCGTCCAGCGGTTTAAAAGCGTTGTTAATCGCGTACACAAGCGGCAGCGCCATAAAAGCGCCGAACGCGGCCAGCAGCAGGAACATGGAAAGGTTGCCCGCAAAAGAACGGTTCACCTTTCTGCGGCCGAGCGATATCGTCATCCGCATCGCTTCATTCACCCACCTTGCGCAGCAATTTTTGAACGATCAGATTGGTGCCGACCATCATCATGAACAGCACGGTGGCGATCGCCGATGCGTACCCCATCTCGAACCGGGTCGTTCCGAAATCAAGCAGATGCGTCACGATCGTTTCCGCGGCGTAGTTCACGCTCGGGTAGCCGGCCAGGGCGATCGAGACGTCGGCGACCGCAAAGGAGGTCGTCAGCTGGATCACCGCTCCGAACATCAGCTGCGGCCGCATCGAAGGCAGCGTAATGAACCACAGCTCCTGCCACCGGTTGCGGATGCCGTCGACGGCGCCCGCTTCGTACAGCGTCTTGTCGACCGTCTGAAGCCCCGCGATAAAAGCGAGGAACCCTGTACCCAGACTTAGCCAGAGCTGCACGAGAATCACGATCGGCATCACGTAGGCTTCCGTCTTCAGCCATAAAATCGGCTCGAGAATGATGCCCCACTTGATAAGCAAGCCGTTGGCGATGCCGTACCGGTCGCCGGAAAAAATCATCAGCCAGATGAAATAAACGTTGCCCGATATCGAAGGCGCGTAAAAGATAAGCGTCATAAACGCCCGCCACTTCGGAGACAGCTCGTTGATGAGCCAGGCGAACACGAAGCAGGCGATATAGCTGACCGGCCCCGTAATAAGGGCGAACAGCAGCGTATTTTTGACGGCGATCAGGAAGATGTCGTCCTCCAGAAACAGCCGCGTATAATTTTGCCAGCCGATGAACCGGGGAAACTCCAGCATGTTGAAGTACGTAAAGCTGATCAGAATGGAAATGCACACCGGCACGACCGTAAACAACGCAAACAGCAGCATATATGGCGCAAGGAGCACATAGGAGTGCTTATTTGCTTTGATTTCGCGCCATTTCAAGCTCCACCGGGCCCGCAGCCGCCGGGACGGCTTGAACCCGCTTGGCTTTGCCTCCGCCGTGATGGATGGTCGCATCGTCTTTAAGTCCCCCCTTTATTGCGGCAATCCGAATTCCTTCCGTTTCGTGCGGATTTCGTCCTGAATATACGCCGTGTAATCCATAATCGATTCGCGCGCTTCGACCCCGCCGACAACGGTCTTGTAGAAGGCGTTGAACAGATGCCGGCCGGTAAAATATCCGCCGGGCACTTCCGGCACGCCCTGCACCCATTCGAATTGCGCTTTCAGGCTGTTATAGTCGGAGGCCGGCCACGGCAAGCTGTCCAGCGCCTTGATGTTGGCCGTCGGATAACGGGCGGCCGCTCCCATCAGCCCTTCCATCTCCCGTCCGAACTCGGTCTGCACCTCGTCGCTCGTCCACCATTTCATAAACTGCCAGGCCGCGTCCTTGTCCTTGGCATCCTCCAGCATTAGCACTCCGGTGCCCCCGCCCGGCACGTCGCGCCGGATGCTGCCGTCTTTCTGCAACGTACCCGGAACGGGTGCGAACCCCCATTGGCCGCGAATTTCCGGCGCGAATACGGACAGCTGGTTATACATCGTGTAGTCGTTTATGCCGATCGGCATTTGGCCCGTCCGGAACCGGTTGGCGAAGTCGTATTCCCGCTCCAGCTTGTAATCGGTATAGAACTCCGTCCACTGCTTGAACGTCTCGATACCGGTCCGGGAATCGAGATCGGATTCCTTGCCGCCGTCGCGGTAGAACGCTCCCCCGTTCTGAAACAGCAGCGTGGCGTACATGGAATGAGGCGGGATGTTCTGCCCTTGCACCGTCGCCTGGGTGACGACCGGCAAGCCGAACTCCATATGGTTTTTGCTCAACACGGCAAGAGTTTCGGCGACTTCCTCCCAGGTTTGCGGGATGGACAAGCCAAGCTCCTCCAGCACGTCCTTCCGGTAAAACAGCATGTTGAACGTCTGCGTCTCCGGCAAGGCGTAGGCGCCGTCCTCGTACGTATAAGGGACAAGAGCGCTAGGCCTGAACCGCTCCGCTACCTCGGCGTAGTCCGCAAACTGCGTCAAATCGACGGCCGCGCCGCGCATCGCGAAGTTGACCGGAAGGTCGCTTGCGATCTGCATCGCTACGTCCGGACCTTGGCCCGCCAGCACGGCCGGAAGCAGCGAGGCCATATTGACGAGCTTCAGGTTGACGTTAATGCCGGTTTCCGGCGTAAACGTCTCGTCGATGAGCGCTTTCATCGTGTTGGCCTGGTCGCGCCCGGTGCCGATCCATACCGTCACCGTCCGCCGATCGGCAGCCTCGCTTACGTTGCCGATCCGGTTATAATCGATAAAAAAAGAATGGATAAACGTCATCGCCTCGTGCTTGACTTTGGAGAAGAGACCCATGCCGTCCTTCGGGATTTGCTTATCGGGCGAAACGATAAACAATGCGTCGAATTCCAGCGGCTGCTCCCTTGCCTTTTGCACCCAGGTGCCCAGTCCTCCGGTGTTCGTTTTATAAGCGGAGAGCCGCCGCGGGACGGTGTCCGGCTCCTCGGTCATTTCCTTAAGCTGCGCCGTCATCGTTTTGAGCAGCCCTTCCTGATCGCTCGTTCCGCCCGACAGCTCCTTCAGCTTGGCGGTGACGTGCGACAGCCGGTCATGCTCCGCCTGAAACACCTGAAGCAGGTCCGGAATTTGCCGCTCCAGCCGGTAATCGCGGAATTCGTCCGGCTTGGTGCCGGTAATCATCAATATTTTGCGGTACATCGCGTTCAGGTTGTACAAGCTGGTTTCGACCTCGCGGATAAGCGGGGCGAAATCGCCGAGGCTGACCTCGAGCCGAATGACGTGCCTGCCCTTGTCGAGCCGGAACAGATACGGCTCTTCGCCGCCGAGCGTATCGATCCGGTAGCCGCTTTTGTAGCGGAACGGCACTTTTTTCATCTCGGCGAACGGAACTTCTCCGTCGATCGTCAGCCGGCGCGTCGAATAGACGCCTCTAACGTAGTTTTGCTGCGATTTGAAACCGATATGGTACAGGCCCGTTTCCGGAATATCGACCTCCCATTCGATCCATTGGCCCGGCAGGCGCCAATTGTAGCCCCCGATCGTATTGACCTTTACTTTGGAGGCGCTGTAAGGATATACGGCCGGGCTGGACCGTTCGCTAAGCGGATACAGCGTAGGGGAAGATTTGGCGGAGGCGGCTTCCCCTTCGACCCGGAGAGAGATGCCGGATGCCGGCTTAATGCCGTCCGCCTCGTATTGCCGTACGGCCTCCTCGTAAGCGGGCGGCTCCTCCTGCCGAAACAGCTTCAGCTGCCGGAGCACCATCGGCTCCCGCGTCGACCGGAGCGTCAGCGTATGTACTCCTTTATCCAAATAAAACAAAAAAGGATCCTCTTCATAGCCGTTGGAGTCGCCGAACGTCTCCTCGCTCCAAGCCGGCTTCTCCGTTTGCTTCGGCCGCAGGTCGTTGCCCCGGTTGTCCTGCTGCACCCGATCCAGCTTGTTTCCCCAAATGCGGTCGAACTGCAAATAAGCGGCCTCCTCGAAAGGAAGCTTGCCGTCGATCAGAAAAGCCCGCTCGATCGTCGCGCTTTTGCCCGCGATCGGGAAGTACACCGCGGAAATGTTGTACATCCCCGCTTCTTCGACGTTCACCTTCCACTCCGCTTCCCCGGATTCGCCGGTCAGCAGCGAGACGCCGTCCAACCCTTCGAAATGCTCCAGCCTCTTGAAGCCGTCGCCTTCCAGCCGGCTGTATTGCCCGGCTTCGATCACAATCTCCCGCGCCGGGCGGGGAGCGTCTGCATGATCCCGCTTATATTGGACATAGGCGTATCGGCTTCCTGGAGCGCCGGATGCGGCGAAGCCGTCCGTCAACGAGGCGGCCGGCTCTCCGGCGTCGCTTTCGCCGCCGGGTTGGACGGCGCTGCCGGCGGCTTGCAGGCCGGCTTGCGCCGGAAGCAGCAAGAGCATGCTTGCGAGCGCGATTAACGGCAGCCTTCGGGCGTTCTTTGCCATCCGCTTGAACATCTCGATCCTCCTAAGAGTTTTGTGGAAGAAGAGGTCGTGGTACGACCTCGGAAACAAAACTTGCTTCGAAAGCATAAGCTAGAGTTTTGTGGAAGAAGAGGTCGTGGTACGACCTCGGAGACAAAACTTGCTTCGTAAGCATCGGCTTAAGTTTTGTGAGAATCTTAATCCGCAAGGAAGGGGCGATGCCTCGCGAGGCAGCCCCTTCCTCTGCCGATACGATCCGTCATTCGGCGGCCAGCTTTGCTATCGCAGCCTCGGCCTGCTGCTTGTATTTTTCCGCCGTGGCCGTTACCGACCCGTTCTTCACGATAATGTCCTCGACATAGCTGTTAAACGGATAATCGGGATACGCGCCGTCCAATACGATAACGCCCGTTCCGGCAATATGCTCGCGGATCATTTGAATATCCTCTTCGTGCCCGTACAGGCTTTCCAGGTAGTCTTGGCCCGGATATTCCTCGATTTGCGGAATGTCGAATGTTTCTTCATAGATTTGATAAACGAGCTGCGGATCTTTGACGCCTTTCGGAATAAACTTGGCCGATGCGGCCGTGTAGGCGTACGTCTTATCTTCGCTGCCGCCCGGACCAATCGGAATCGGCACCACGCCGGCATCGAACGTCAAATCCGGGAGCTGCCATTCGGCGGCCGGAAACATCGCGACATCTCCGTCCTTGAACGTGTTGGACTCTTCCCAGTTCATGATGTCGCCGGATTTGACTCGAACGACTTTCTCTACGTTATAGAGACGATTGATGAATTCTGCGGCTTCAATCGTTTTCGGATCGGTCAGGCCTTCTTTGCCGTTCGTCTCGTCGACGATGATTCCTCCGTTCGCGATAGCGAAGTGGCGCACGATATCGGGCGCCCAGCCGGACACGCCGTAAACGTCGATTTTCCCGTCGTTGTCCGTATCCTTCGTCGCCTGCTTCGCGATTTCAAGAAACTTATCCCAGTTCCATTCTCCCTTGCTATACAGCTCCTGCAAATCCGGCAAGCCGAGCTTTTTAAAGATGTCCCGGTTGTAATGCAAGCCGAGACCGAGGGTAACCGGATTGTCGAAGCCGTATTCCCCGCCGGCGATAGCCGGATACTTCGTCAGCAGGTTGCCTTCCTTGTTAATGTTGTTGTCCGGTGTCGTAAACTCGCCGATCGGCAGCAGCTGGCCTTTCAAAATCGCCGGAAGGGCGGACTTGTATTCCATCTGCACGATGTCCGCGAACGGCTCGCCGGCAAGCACCGTTGTCGTAAACTTGTTCATGTATTCTTCGAAAGGAACGTTTACGAATTCCAGCTTCACGTTGTACTTCTTCTCGACCTCGGCGATTTTGTCGAGGCGCGCCTTGTCGGATGCGGTTTCTCCGGCGGGCTTCAAATCCCACCATGCCGCGATTTTAATCACCCGGCCGCCCAGATCGACCGGCTGCCCGGACGGGCTTGGCTCGGCCGAAGATGCCGCGCTAGGCGTATCCGCGCTTACGGACGGCTCGGAGCTGGGCCCGTTGTTTGCGCCGCCGCTGCATGCGGATAATAACAACATGAGGCCGACCAATAATGTAAGCACTTTCATTTTCGCTGAAACTTTGCTTGCTTTCACGATACCTACCTCCCGTAAATATCATTTTGTTGCCCGCAGCCCCCGGATTTCGCTGAAAATCCTCCATAACGCCCGCGCCACCAATCAAACAGAGACTACTAATTTATTAGTATTTTGTTAGTCATTTTACAAAACAAATAATAACATCGAGCTTCTCTCCCGTCAATCCATTTTTTGAAAACGCTTTATTATGTGGACCTTTCATCTTCCTGTTCGCGATCCAAAACTATCGAATCTCTTTAAAAAGCTCTTATTCGCCGTGTTTTTTATCCATAAAGTTATAGCTTGAAATTATAGATTTCGATTGCCCCGATTCGTTTTTTTTGTTATGTTTGATAATAACAACAATAAAAAACCTTTTTTCAGGCCGTTCAATTAGGAGCGGCAGCGGTTAAAGGTTGATTTTATCGCCGGTTCGTACGATTCAGTACGCTAACGGTATACAAAAACATAAACTTTTGGATGCGGTAACAAACGCCCTATCACTCTTAATAAAGTAGGCTGATTCGATGCGAAATAAAGTGACCATTCAGGATATCGCGGATTTTACGGGGGTTTCCAAGTTTGCCGTGTCGCGCGCCCTTGCCGGCAAAACGGGGGTAAGCGAACAAACCCGGAGCATGATCATTAAAGCGGCCGGCCAGCTTGGTTATTTCAAAGAACCGTTAAGCGACCTGCCGGGAGATTTGCAAGACCCCGAAGCAATGACGTGGACGGGGACGGTGCTGGTGCTTTTTCCGAACGTGCGTTATCAGAACAAGGATTCCGTATATTGGGGGCCGGTGTTTGAAGGAATTTCCGCGCGGCTGAACCAAAAAGGGCTAACGATTCTAACATTGACCGAGCCTTCGGGCGACTCGGTATTTTCATTGCTGAACCCGCAGGCGATCAAGGGCATTTTGACCGTGGGCTCCGTCTCCACTGCGATCTTGCTGGAAATAAAGCGGCTTGGCATCCCTACCGTCATGGTCGATCATCTCGATCCGGCTTTTCCGTGCGACTGCTTGTTCGCGGACAATCTGTCGAGCATGCGCGAGATGGTGGCGAAGCTCATTCAAAAAGGCTATAAAAGCTATCAGTTCGTCGGCAATATTACTGATGCGCACAGCTATTACGAGCGTTGGCTTGGCTTCAGGTCCGCTCTGGAAGACTTCGGGGTGGAGCTGCAGCAATGGAAGCCGCTGATCGGTCCGGAACTCGACCAGTTCGAAACGACCTTTCTCGAGGCGATCGACGGTCGAGAGCTGCCGGACGTATTCGTTTGCGCAAACGATTATTATGCGATTACCGTGCTGGATGTTCTGAAGAAGCGCCACGGCGGTGCCGTCCCCGCTTCATGTGCCGTTACCGGCTTCGACAACGTCTACTCCGATCATCCGATATTGGCTACGGTCGACGTGAATAAGGAGCTGATCGGCATGAGAGCGGTAGACCAGCTGCTGCGCCGAATCGTCAATCCCGGAAGCCATTACGAAAAAACGCTGCTGCAAGCAGACGTAATTTTCAGGGATTAGAAGAAGCTTGGAGGATTCCCCTCGTAAAAGTGTCAGCGGCGGTCAGGACGCGAACATGCTGTCCTAACCGCCGCTGATTGATTGAACGGTTTTCAAACGTATCGGGGAACCCACCGGCTTCCATTTGTTTGCCCCTCATCATTCGTCCGTATCAAAATCTCTCTGATCGTTAAATTTATTTAAAAAAGTTCATCTCCCATAGACAATGAGCGATAAAACTTTCTTTGGACATGGATGAAAAGTTTTTCTTTAACTTTCTCAAATGGCGTGTTACTTATCAACTCCTTAAAAGTCAACATTTTGGAACCCCCTAGATAAAATAGCATCTCATCAAAAAGCACAACTTTATTATTGTCCCGTCTTGCTTCTTACGACCGAATATATTAAAAAATTCTTCTTAGCTTGCATGAGGTAGCCGCTTTGTTTCAATTTATCGTTCTCTTTTCGTGCAATTGATTATCTCGGTAAAATCCTGGATCAGTCCTGTTGCCCTATCTATGTTTTCAAGTCCCCAACGAGCAAAATTGGCGGCCTCAGTCCCATTTCCGAGAAATGTATGTGTACGTGCTAATAACAAAGCTAATCTTAAATTCAAAGGTGCTCCGTAACGGTCTAATCTCTTTGTACGGTTAGATAACTCTACCGGTTTTATTGAGGTAAGTGCATGAGGAAAATCATTAAATTGTGTAAAGTAACTTGTTCCCTGAGTTATAATCATTTCTTTCATTTCTTGTAATACGGTCCTTGCCTCTTCCTCTGTATGTCCGTATCGAAACCAAACTTCACTATTCTTCTTACGAAGAACATTTGTCTGAAACCAGTTTAACTCATGAACCAATCGAGTTCTAAATTCACAATCATAGACGGTTAGTTTGTTCACAGGAATAAACTTCCCACTTGTATCGGGGAGGAAGTCAAAATGAACCCCGAGTTCTACAACGCACGATCCCCCATACTTATCAGCCTGGATCACGATAGCGTTAATTACGTGGTTCTTGTTGTCTTTTACAAAATGATGATCGGTTCCAGTAAATCCGATTTCATTGAGTGATGGTGCTAAATGTTTCCTGATTAGCTTTCTGAATTCGCTTGTTTTCATTTCAGAATACCTCTAGCTATATATTCCCTTACATGATTACATAATCACGAGGATTGATAAAGAGCTCCGCCCGCAACGAGGATGACTAATCCGTTAAAAAAAGCAATCTCCCGCGGACGATAGCTCAGGTCATTTCATAAACTTCTTCGCAACTTTTAGCATCGCCTGTTATTGCAGAACAATCGTATCCCCTTCGGCTACGCCGCTTACGATTTCGGTTTTGTCCGGCGTTTCAAGCCCAAGCTCGACGGTTCTTCTTTCAATGACGCCGTTCTGCTCGACATATACATAATATTCGTCATCCTCGCGCATTACGGCAAGCGTAGGCACGACAACCGCCCCTTCCTTCCGGTCCGTTACAATCGAGCCTGTCAGGCTTAGGCCCGCGATTAGCCCCTCCGAGTTGTCGAGCGAAATTACAACCTCGAATTGGGCGGAATCGGCTCCGGCTTTGGCGAATTTGGAGACGCTTTGCACGACTCCCTTCAGCTTCAAATCTTTAAACGCATCGGCTCTGATATCGGCTTCCATGCCTTCTTTAATTTTAAACACCTCATATTCGGATACGGTGCTAATCAACTGAAGCTTCGATAGATCGACGATTCTGCCGAGCAGATCCTGATCTTCAACCAGCTTCGGCTCCTTCTCCTCGCCGAACAAGAAAATTCCGCTCGAAGGCGCTTTATACGCCGATAAAGCCAGCTTGCGTTCGTTTGCCTCCAGCTCCCTGCGCGCAACATCCAGCTGCAGCTCGCTTAAACGGGCTTCCAACTCGCTTTGCTGCGTGCCGGCATATTCCTCGAAAGCGCTGCTCTTATCGCCCAACTCTTGCGTCTCGCCATTCTCCTCGCTCAATTCCCTGCGCATCTTGCTCAGCTTTACCTCAAGCTCTTGCTTCTCAATATTCGCGCGGCTTAACGCAATGCTGTTCTGAAGCTCCGAATCTTCCATCCGGAACAATACTTGTCCCTTCTTTACCTGGCTGCCCTCCTGAACCTCCCATGATTCAATCTCGGAGGCAAACGGGGCGTATACGTTCTCCTCTTCCGCATAAGACGATTTGCCTTTTACTTCAATCGTATTCGTAATATCCTCAACGGTCGCCTTCAGCCGGATCACATTCGCTTCCGGAGGCGCGCTAGTGGACAGTCCTGCATTTCGATTCATCGTAAACAGCAATACAGATATTAATAGAATAAGAACCGCCAGTAAAATCAAAATCCAAGTCGATTTTTTCTTCATTCCGTTTACTCCCGTCTACTCTCTTTTTATAGCGGTAAGCGCATCCGTCTTGGACGCTTTTACGGCCGGATAAATTCCGGACGCAACGCCGGTCAGCAATGCAAAGAACAAGCCTACGCCAAGCACCCAGCTGTCGATAAATAAAATTTCATCGCTTTTTGCGAACTTCTGCAGCACGATATTAATGCCCCAGATGACCCAATAGGAGATTAGAATGCCGGCCAATCCGCCGATGAAGCCTAACAATGCGGATTCTACGACGAACATATTGCGAATTTGGGCAAGGTTGGCTCCCAGCACCTTCATAATGCCAATCTGCCTGCGCCGCTGGTAGGTCGACATCGTCATCGCAACAATGATCGATATGGAGGCGACGAACAAAATAAACAAGCCCGCCCCTCCAAAAATAAGCCTTATAATTTGAAACTGCGTATTCGTCGTCTCTTGGTAATGCATATTGGACTGCGTATATAAATCCAGCTTCTTAATCAATTCTTCTACCTGGGTGACGTTCGAAGGATCGTCTACTTTGACGGTAAGACGCGGGGGGCTGGTGTTCCTATCGTCGTCCATTTCCGAGTTCTGCAGCTGCGCGACCCGTTCCCCTAAAGCAGGGGAAATATAAGCGATTTTATCGCCTTGGTATCCTTCGGCTCCATCCGGTTTTTTCAAAATATCGACCACCCGGACAGGCAACTCCTCCATATGGGAAATGTCCGAACCCCCGTACACCGGAATCGAAAGGGTAATCGTTTTCTGATATAACGGATACATAATCCGTTGAATTTCCTCTCCTTGCTCGGCTTGGAGCTGACGGAGCCTTGGATCGTAAATGTCATACATTGCGGAGTAGCTTATAATAACGCCATTGCTCTGATCGGCGAACGTTCCTTGCGACAGGTCAAGGCCAAACTCGGGCAATTGCGCAATGTCCGTCTCGATGAGTTGGAACGATCCGGTTTTGCTTCCGTCAACGGTAAAATCGACGTAATCCATCGGCTTAATGAGGAGGGTGCTGTTCACATGCGGCAGCTGGCGGATAATGTCCATCTTCTGATCGTTAAGGCTGTGCGTGCTGTCGCGATCCCCGTAGGAGCCGTCACTCTCCACCGTAATTTCATCCATGCTAAGAAAGCTGTTCATCTGCTCCCTTGCATAATGGGAAATCGATTCGCCGAATGATAAAGCGACGATAATTGCGGAGGAGCCGATGGCAATCCCCATCACGCATAACAGTGTAACGACCATTCTTCGTCTCAGCTGATCCCAGCCAAGCACGATGTAATCTCTTAATCTCATTCGGCGGCACCTCTCGACTCTTCCGTCGATACCAGCCTGCCGTCACGAAGCACAATCGTCCGCTCCGCTCGCCTGGCCACTTCCTGCTCATGCGTGACAATCATAAAGGTGATGTCTAATCTGGCATTCAAATCGAGCAGCAGCCCGATAATTTCCTCCTCCGTCTTCGTATCCAGATTGCCCGTCGGCTCATCGGCGAACACGATGGACGGCGAAGTGACTAGCGAACGGGCAATACTGACGCGCTGCTGCTGGCCGCCCGACAATTGCGACGGGTACAATTTGCTCTTTTCCTCCAGGCCGACCTGCGATAATATCGCTTCGGCCTTTTCTTTTCGCAATTTTGGCTTTTCCCCTTGGAAAATAAGCGGGAGCTCCACATTTTCGATGACGGATAAATGAGGAATCAACTCGTAGGATTGAAATATAAATCCGATATTCCCTCTGCGAAACTCGGCGAGCTGATTTTCATTCATCTTCTCGATCGGTTGTCCGGCAATCCGGATGGAACCTTTAGTCGGCTTCATCAAGCCTGCCATCAGGTTTAGCAAAGTAGACTTCCCCGATCCCGAGCTTCCGAGCAGTGCGACAACCTCTTTCTTATCGACAACCAGATTGATTCCGTCGAGCACCTTGGTCTCTTCGGCCCCATTCCGGAAGCTGTGGGATAAGTCTATGATTTCTAGCATTTCCGCAGTTTCCTCCTAAATAAGGTACATAGGGCTTGCTGAACAAGATTCGTTCCATTTACACCCAACGTAAGTCTCTAAACCCAAGCAGTC
>NZ_JBHUMY010000003.1:0-124469 GCF_042685365.1 Paenibacillus thailandensis
CTCCGTCCGCGCGGCCCCCGCCGGCGTCGTGGCGGCGCCAGACGTCCTCGGCGCGCTTCTGCGAGCCGGGAACCGGGCCGCCGCCTGGCGCCGGAATCGGCGCCGCGCTCGCGCCGGCAGCCGGTCCGGCCGCTTGCGAAGGATCGGCAAGCCGCGTCCAGCTGCCCTGCTGGGTGACGATGCCGTCGCGCATCAGCTTCCCTACGGCCCGCTTGAACGCAGATTTGCTGATGCCGAACTTCTGCTTAATAATGTCCGAGGGCGTTTCGTCCGAATAAGGCATCGCGCCGCCCGGACGCTCCTTCAAAAACGCCAGGATGCGGTCGGCGTCTTCGATACGCCCGACCTCCTTGCGCTGGGACATCGACAGGTTTACCCGTCCGTCCTCCCGTATGAACGATACGCGTGCCGATACCCGTTCGCCGAGCCTTAGCGCCCTTGTCCGATCCGGGCTGGCGATAAAGCCGTACACGCCGAATCCGACGACCCCGCCGTCGACGAGCACGAAGGAACCCATCTGAAGCGATTTCGTCACCCATCCCTCAACCCACTGGTTGTTCCAGGACGAAGGAGCGCGGAACACCCGCTTCGCAAGATCCTCCTCCCGCGCCAGCTTTGCGATCATCCGCCCGGCCTTGTCATGGGACAAAATAACGAATACCTCGTCCCCGACAAGCGGCCGGTATTCGATGAGCTCCGGCAGCTCGGACAGCGGCAGAAGCAATTGCCTGCCAAGCCCCATCTCCAGAAAGCAGCCCAAGCGAGGATGTATATCCGCGACTTTAAGCCTCGCCAGCTCGCCAAGCGTCAGCAGCGGACGCTTCATCGTAGAGGCGAGACGGTCTTCCGTATCGTGAAAAAGAAACACTTCGATCTCGTCGCCGGGCTTCGGCCGGTCGCCGACGATCTCGCTGTAGTGCAGCAGAACGTCGGATTCCCCATCCGTCAAAAAATATCCGTTCGGCGGAACTTCGCGCGCCACCTGCAGCTTTTGAACCGTTCCCGCCGTCAGGGTCATGCGAATTCCACAACCTTCGCGTCGGACCAAAGCCGCTCGATGCTGTAATATTCGCGCTCGTCGCGATGAAACACGTGAACGATCACGTCGCCGAGATCGATCAGAACCCAGCGCGCCGTATCGACCCCTTCGATGCCGCGGACACGGACGCCGTGCTCGTCGGCCGTCTTGCGGATGGCCGTCGTAATCGCCTGCACCTGCGTATCCGAGTTGCCGTGGCAAATAACGAAATAATCGGCGACAAGCGAAATTTCCTTCAAGTTCAACGCTACGATGTTCATTGCTTTTTTATCTTCTGCCGCAGCAACCGTAAGCTCCAGAAGCTTATCCGAATTTACTGTCATAGCTCAGCCTCCTTGTTTGGTCAGCTCTTCAATTAATCCGTTTCGCGCCTCTACCGTCAGCGGAAAAATCATTCTCCCCTTTTCCAGCAAAAAACCGATGGTGGAATCGAATCCGGCAAGCAAAGCCTTCTCTAAGCTATGCTCGCTATATTCGCGAATTTTATTCACGCCCGGAAAATCGCGGCCCGGCTCCATATAATCCGCCAGACAAACGATTTTGTCCAGCTTCGTCATCCTTCGCCTTCCGGAAGTATGATAACGGATCGCGTCCAGCACTTCTTCGTCGGTCACGCCGTAATCATGCTCCGCCGCCCACGCGCCGACGGGCGCATGCCACAGTTCCTTATCGTATTCCAGCAGTTCCTTCGGCATGCCCTGCTCGCGTATAATTCTCTCCATCCGGTCCGTCGCCCAATACTTGGCGACATCGTGAAGAATGGCGGCTAGCTCCGCCTTGCGCGGGTCGCCCCCGAACCGTTCCGCCAGCAGAACCGCCGTCGCCATCACGCCTTCGGTATGGCGCCAGCGCTTTTCCGGCATCTGGGAGCGTACCGACTCGATCATTTGCTCACGTTCCATAGTAGCCATTCCTCCTTATCATATCGAGGACGCCGTCCGGCACCATATATTGAACGGATTGCCCCGACATCAAGCATTCGCGGATGTCCGTCGAGGAAATGCCGATCGGAGGCATAAGCGCCAGCCGCAGCTTCCTGCGCAAATATTCCGGAAGCCCTTCCGGCCGGGCCGGCGTTTCCGGCCTCTCCAGCCCGATGAAGGAAACAAGCTCCGCAAGCTCCTCGATCCGGTGCCAGCGGGGCAGATCGTTAATTCGGTCGGAGCCGATAATATAGCTGAACGAATGCTCCGGGTACGAGCGGACCAGCTCGGCCGCCGTATCGTAAGAATAGCTCGTGCCTCCGCGCACGAGCTCGATATCGAGAACGCGGAAGAACGGATTCGTCCGCACCGCTTCTTGTACCATCAAATACCGGGCGCGGCTGTCGGCGCCCGGCTCGTTGTCTTTAAGCGGCGGAGCATAGGAAGGGATAAACCACACCTCGTCCAGGCCGCACTTGCCGCGCGCGGTTTCCGCCGCGATCAAATGCCCGATGTGCACGGGATCGAAAGTCCCGCCCATAATGCCGATGGCAGCCACGTTTCGCTCAAGCCTCCCCTCCGTACGATGCTAAGCTTTTGCCGGAAGCTCGATTTTTTTGTTTTCCTTCGATTCCTTGTACAGAACGATCGTCTTGCCGATAACCTGCACGAGTTCCGCGCCGGCGTCGCGCGCCAGCTCTTCTCCGACGTCCTTCGGATCATCCAGGCAGTTATTAAGGACGGAAACTTTGATCAGCTCCCGCACCTCCAAAGCCTCTTCGATATGCTTGATCAAATGCTCGTTCGTTCCGCCTTTGCCAACCTGGAAGATAGGCGTCAGGTGATGCGCCATCGAGCGCAAATACCGTTTTTGTTTGCCAGTCAACATGCTCGTAGTTTCCTTCTTTCGTTAAACGTGTCTTATGGTGCTAATTTCTTGCTTCAAGAACGCTGCCCGTTCAGCGCGGCGAGCACCGTTTCCCGCATCGCTTGGACGGGAGCCGGCTTGCCTGTCCAATGCTCGAAAGCGATTGCCCCTTGCTGAATGAACATTCCAAGGCCGCCGTGAACGGTATGGCCGAGCTGCTCCGCTTCCCGCAAAAATCTCGTCGCCAGCGGGTTGTAAATCAAATCGCTGGCTACCGCCCCTTCCTTGAGCCAGCCTTTGCCGACCGGGCTTTCGTCCACATTCGGATACATGCCGACCGACGTCGTATTGATGACCAGATCCGCTTGACCGCAAGCTTCCTCTAGCCCGCCGGATGCGATCGGCTCAAGCTCGGCCAGATTCGCAAACGCGCCGGCGAGCTCTTCCGCTTTGCCGAGGCTGCGGTTCGCGATGACGATCCGCTCCGGCCTCTCGGCCGCAAGCGCATGGACGATGCCGCGGGCCGCCCCTCCCGCGCCGATGACGAGGACGCGCTTGCCGGCAATCGACGGCATCGCCTCTTCCTTGAGCGAACGGACATAACCGACGCCGTCCGTATTGTAGCCGATCAGCTTGCCGTCCTCGTTCACAATCGTGTTGACGGCGCCGATGGCCGCGGCCGCCGGATCGATCTCGTCCAGATACTTCATTATATTAACCTTATGGGGGATCGTGACGTTAACCCCTCTTATGCCCATCGCCCTTACGCCGCCGGCAAAAGCGGCGAGCTGATCCTCTTTAATATGGAACGCCGCATACACGCCGTTTACCGACGTCTCCCGAAACGCCCGATTCATCATAATCGGCGACTTGGAATGGCGGACCGGATCCCCGATGACGCCGTACAGGACGGTATGGCTGTCGATCGCGCCGCCGGCCGCGACATTTCCCGCAAACGGCTCTGCCGAATAGTTCATGCAATTCCCCTCTCCCCGGTATCGCCGAATCCGTATAATCGGCTAAATGATCGAGTTGCGAAGCAGCACCTTGATTCCTTTCGGCGCGTACACGTCGAGCAAGGCGCCGGAATCACTGTTTACCTGGATCCAGCCGACTCCCGAGATGAACACGTCCTTCCTCTCGCCCCGCTTTACGCGCAGCGAATGCCTCGTCCAAGCCGGCATTTCTTCAAGCTGCTCGACGGACGGGCCGCCCAGCAGCCCTCCGCGATGTTCCGCATAGAGCTCCTCCGCCCGCTCCAGCTTCGTACGGTGCAGGTTAAGCGCGTTCGATACGTAAAACGTAAACGACTGGCGTTCCCCTTCCACGAAGTCGAACCGCGCCAAGCTTCCGATAAACAGCGTTTGCCCGTCGTTCAGCTGGTACACATGCGGCTTGATCGGCTTGTCCGGAAGCAGCGTCTGCAGAAAGCCGCGCGGCACGATCTCGGTCATGCGCGACGGGTAAACGATGCCCGGCGTGTCGATAATGTATTTTCCGTCGTCGAGCGGAATATAGATCGCATCGAGCGTCGTGCCCGGATAGCGGGAAGTCGTCAGCTCTTCCTCCATGTCGCTGTAATCGCGGATCAGCCGGTTGATAAGCGTCGATTTGCCGACGTTCGTCGCGCCTACGACATAGACGTCGCGGCCGCCGCGGTACCGGTCCAACGCTTCGATCACGCGGTCGAAGCCGATGTTTTTCTTGGCGCTGCAGAGCACGACGTCGACCGTTTTGAGCCCTTCCGCCTTCGCCTGCTGCTGCACCCAGTTGCGGATCCGGTTCAGGTTGACCGCCTTCGGCAGCAAGTCGACCTTGTTGACGACCAGAAGAACCGGGTTCGCCCCAACGAACCGCTGCAGCCCGGAGATGAGGCTGCCTTCAAAATCAAACAAATCGACGATATGTACGACAAGGCTGTCGGTTTCGGCAATTCCGCCAAGCAGGCGGAGGAATTCATCCTGATCGATCGCAACCGACGCCGCTTCGTTATAATTCCGGATCCGGAAGCAGCGCTGGCATATGACCGGATCGCGGTTCAGCGCCGATTCGGGCACATAGCCCGGCTTCTCCTGCGTTTCCGTCTGCAGACGGACTCCGCAGCCGGCGCACGAAGCTTCATGTAATGCAAGTCGTTCCGTCACTTTATTTCCCCCTCGTACCATAACCCTTTTTTCCGCAGCCGGAACAATACGATTTTCTCCAGCATACGGTTGATGCGGGTTCCAATCCCTTCGTCGGCAGGCGAAATCGGAATGACCAATATCGTAAACAAGCCCATCCGTTTGCCCCCGAAGACGTCCGTCATCATCTGGTCGCCGATGACGACCGTCTCCTCCGCTTTGAGACCTAGCTCCTGAAGCGCCCGGGCGAAAGCCGAAGTTCCCGGCTTGCGAGCGGCATGAATGAACGGAATGCCAAGCGGCGACGCGAATTTCGATACTCTTGTCTCATTATTGTTCGATACGATGACGACGCGAAAGCCCGATTCGCGCACTTGATCGAGCCAACGAGCAAGCTCGGGGGTCGCCAGCGCTTCCTTGGCTCCCACGAGCGTATTGTCCAGATCCGTTATGATGCCGCGGACGCCGCGCGCCTGCAGCTCTTGCAGCGGAATATCGTATATGGAATTGACCCGCATATTCGGCATAAACCTTTCGAACATCCCATGACCCCTCTACTTTTACCTGCTACCTTACGATAGCTTACCATAGAAACGGAATTTGTTGCAAAAAAGATCAACCCGCCAAAGCGGCTTCATTTCAAGCTCCCGAACGGCCCGCCGCCTGGGGAGAAGAGACGTTGTCCGGGTCGATCCCCTTCGTTTCCTTCCCGTACAACAATAAGGCGACAACTCCGATCAGAATCGCCGCGACAAACACGGCAAACACCGCCGCGACCGACGCCCCCCTCTCGATTAAATAGCCGACCAGAAACGGGCCGATCACGCCGCCTATCCGTCCGAACGAAGCGGCAAAGCCGGCGCCGGTCGCCCGGACCGCCGTCGGGTACAATTCCGGCGTATAGGCGTACATGCCGCCCCAAGCTCCGAGATTGAAAAACGAAAGGCAGGCCCCCGCCGCCAGCAGCGCTCCTTCCGACTCCGCATTGCCGAACCATAAAGCGCTAGCGGCCGTCAAGAGCAAATAGACGACAAGGACGAATTTGCGGCCGAATTTTTCGATGAAATAAGCGGCGGTGAAATACCCCGGAAGCTGCGCGATCGTCATCAGCAGCACGTACTGGAAGCTTTTCACCAGATCGAATCCTTTCAGAACCATAACGGACGGCAGCCACAGAAACATGCCGTAGTAGGAAAAGACGACGGTAAACCATAAAATCCACAATACGATCGTAGAGGTCCGGTAAGGCTTGGACCATATCCCGGCAAGCCGCTGGCCGAACGACGGGCGTACGCCTTCCTGCTTCTTGAAGCGCGGGGAATCTTCGATCGCCCTTCGCAAATAAACGGCATACAGAACGGGCAACGCGCCGATGATAAAAGCGATTCTCCAGCCGTAGTCCGGAATGACGAAATACGAAACGAGCGCGGCCACGATCCAGCCGCCGGCCCAAAAGCTTTCCAGCAGGACGATGATGCGTCCGCGGTCTTTCGCGGGGACCGACTCCGACACAAGCGTCGAAGCGACGGGAAGCTCGCCTCCAAGTCCGAAGCCGGCCGCAAAGCGAAGCGCGCACAGCAAGGCGAAGGTTCCGGCAAAAGCCGACAATCCGGTCGCTACCGAGAAGATGACGAGCGTCCATAACAGCATCGACCGGCGCCCGAAGCGGTCGGCGAGCGAGCCGGCCGCCGCGGCTCCTACGGCCATCCCGATCGAATTGATCGCCGTCAGCACGCCGACTTGATCCGCCCCGAGACTCCACTCCGCGGCAAGCGCGGCAACGATAAAAGACAGCATGCCGACGTCCATCGCGTCGAACAGCCAGCCGAAGCCGGCGTTGACGAGCAGCTTGCGCTGCTTCGAATCGGCAAGCCCTAACGATCTGCCCATGAGGCAACTCTCCTGTCCGAAAGGATTACCCTCCTATTTTAAACTTATTATGGCATACTTTGCTCAAAAAAAACGAGGCCGATTGCGGCCCCGCCTCAATTATTTCACTTGCTCGATGATCGCTTTCACTTTGCTCGCGAAGCGCTCGGCGTCTTCGCTGCTTGCTTGAACCGGACTGTACTTCGCCAGTTCGAAACGGTCGATGACCTCGTGAAGCTCTCGCTTCAGCTGGCTTCCCGTCCCGTTCCACCTTCCGATCGCCTCGCGGATCGTTTCATGCTCGCCTCGGACAAGGCCGCGGCGTTTGCATTTGCGCAGCAGCCGCTCCGTTTCCCATACGATCCTTTCATCGGCCGTAAAGCTGCGGAACCGGTAAGCCTCCCAAGCGGAGGCGATCGCATGGCGCCGCGCGTACGCCCAAAAGGCGGCGGCTGCGGCAAGCAGAACGGCTGCCGTCCAGCCGATCAGGCGGAACGGAACACCCGATCCGTTATTTTGCTCGGTCTCCGGCTGAGCGGGCGTCTTGTCGGTTTCTTCAGGCGTGCTGGACGGAATCGGCTCCGAATCCGTTTCCGGAACGGAATACGGATACGAGAAGCCGGAGGTAGGCTCGAACGGAATCCAGCCGAAGCCTTCGAAATAAACCTCCACCCAGGAATGCGCGTCGGAATTTCGCACCGTATACGTGCCTGCGCCGTCCGGATTCATCTCCATCAACTCTTCAGGCCCGAAGCCTCCCGGCCCCGGATCGGCAACGGGCAACGCGCCGGGGGCAAAGCCCTTGACCCAGCGCGTCGGCAAACCGATGGCGCGCCCCATGACGGCCATCGCCGTCGAGAAATAATCGCAATACCCTTCCTCCAGCACGAACAAAAATTGATCGACGAAGTCGGTGCTGTCGCTTCCCCGCAGCTTGGATAAATCCGGCTGGTTCGTATACGGGTAAGCCGAGCGCAAATATTGCTCGAGCATCTTGGCTTTGTCGTAATCGCTTGCCGCTGCGGCCGTCACTTCCTCCGCCAGCTCCTTCACCCGTTCGGGCAATTCGCCGGGCAGCTGAAGATAAGGCGCGTTGCGGCTCGCATCCTCCCAGCCGGCATGCGTTTGCCTAAGCGCTTCTTCGTCCAGCACAACGGCCTCCGAAGTTACGGAATACGCGCCGGGATACGGGCCGTCGTAGCCATCGTCCGGCATTTCAGCCCCTTCGTACAGCCTTAATTCCCCGTCTTCCTCCGACCAGAAGAGCGGGGGATTCAAACGCGACGCATCGGGATCGTTGACCCAATTGAGACTCGTTGCCTGCTGCGCGGCGAACAGCACCGGATACGGCTCCTCCCGAATCATCCGGACGGTCTGCTCGACCTTAACGGTTTCAGCCCTATATCTGTCCTCCCCGGGCAGAACCGACCGGAGCCCAACCCGCTCGCTTGCGAAACGGGAGGCGGCCGCCTCGCTGTCAAGCCACCCGGTCCCGGTATAAACGTCCTTCGTTTCGCCTCTCCAATAGCTGCGTCTCGAAGACTCTACCGTCATGACAGGCGAATAGTCGTAATTGAAGCCTCCGCCCAAATTCGTGTCGTTCCGGCCGTACCCGGAGCTGGAATCCATATTCGACAACGGATTGTCCGCATCCGCCTTATCGCCGATAAACGTTCCGACCTGTTCCCCTTTCGATTCCTTCCAGATCGTATAAGGGTCCTGCAGCAGCGGCGAAATGGAAGGCATAATGAGTCCGCCCGTCATCAGTACGGCCAGCACGGCCGCCACCGGGACAAAAAGCTGAAACGGCGAGCGAAGCAGCGCTTTCCAGTTGCCGGGATGCTTGCTCTGAAAACCGGATAAATGATTCGCTACCAGCCATAGCAGTCCCGTCAGCACGACCCAGGCGACTTCGTCCCATAACCAGACGGGCGTGAAGGAATCGGCAACGGTCAACGTGAGCAGAACGGCGGACAGAACGGCGAACAGGCGCGTTCTTGTCGTAGCCCAATGAATAAACATCGTATAAAGGATAAGAACGGCCGCGCAAATCCAGATAAAGGCGGACAGCTGGGCAAAATGGATTTCCAGCCATTTCGGAAGCCCGCCGTCTTCAGCCGATACGCGCTGCCAGGTCAATTCTCCATAGGCGCTGGCGACGACTGCAATTAGGATAAGAGATAGGATTGCTTGGAAGACGGACTTCGCCGCACGGTAGCCTTTCGGAAGCGCGACTTCGATCAAGGCGGCGCACAGGAGGGTCAATGCCGTCATCAGCATCGTTTCCTCCCACCAATAGCCTTCGAATACGGCCAGCGTCTTCCATATTAAAACGGCGACGGCGACGCTTGTCGCTTTGCTATACCATCCGGCGGGCTGCTTCGGGACGACGGCCCCCGCCGGCCCGCGCCGCGGCGCGGCCGTTGGTTGAGTCATGTTCACGCGGCTCCACCCCCTTCAAGCAGCGAAGGAAGCTCCTGCAGCTGGCTGACCGCGACGACCGGCCAGCCGCGGCCGCGCATCAGCTGATACAGCTGGCGGTCGGCAGCGGTCTCCCCCGTTCCTCGGCCCGGCGCGATATGCAGCAGGCATGGCGACATGCCCCGCTTTTGCAGCCACTCCATGCAGGAGAGCGCGTTTTTGCCCGAGTCCGCCGTAACAAGCACGACGAACATGCCTGCCGGAAGAAGTCCTTCCGACGATTGAAGAGCGGCGGACAGGTTCCCGCCGCCGTCCATATCCGCCGAAGTCAAATGCTTCATGACCGCGCTCCGCTGGTCGATGCCTTGCTTAGGCGGCAGGACGACCGTTTTCTCCCCCGCGGACAGAAGCCCGATGGCCGTATCCGAACGATGGCCGCTTTCCATCAGCGAAGCGGCAACCGAGACGGCCAGCTCGAACGCTTCCTCCTTGCCTCCGGCATAGGCGCTCCGGCTTCGGTCGAGCACGATCATTGTTCGCGGCAGCGACTCGCGTTCGAATTCCTTCGACTTCCAATCGCCTGTTTTGGCTGTGGCGTTCCAATGGACGCGCGACAGCCTGTCGCCGTGCAAATATTCCCGTACGCCGTTAATTTGCGTCGTTTCCTTCGAGGAGCGGGGGGCGGCCGCATGGGAATATACCCCTCTCGCGCCGCGCTGAATGCCGTGCCATCTGCGCACCGGCACCGTGGCCGGCAGCACGCTGAAGCCGGCTTCAGCCTCAAACTCGCCGGTATGCTCGAACAGTCCGAATACGTCGTAGGTGGAGCACAACGTCCGGCCGAATCGGTACTCTCCGCGCGGCAGCGCCGGCGTCCGGTAAGATACCTCGCCCTCCCGTTTCCAGCTCGGCACGAAGGAAGCTTCAAATTCGTGTTTTTGCCCGTCGTGCCGAATGAGCACGTCGCGGACAAGCACGTAAGGGATCGGATAAACCCCCGGAATTTTCACCTGAAGCGAAACTTCGACGGAATGGCCCGACGATAGGGCATGCTCCGCCCCGACCGACGCATTCGCGCTGACGAAGGACCGGGCTCCTTTTACCCCGGAAATGCCGCTCCATCGACCGACCAGCAAATACGCAAGCAGCAAATTCAAGATCATAAACAGCATGAGCGATGTTTTGCCGCCCTGAAACAACACGTACAGCAGACTTGCCGCATAAACCGCGGCAACCAGCTGCCAGCGCACTTTCTCCCTTCTCGCGTTCCCCATCGTTTAACGCTCCAGTCTGACCGGTACCTTCGTCCTCTCCAGGACGGAAGCCACAATATCGGACGGCTTCAGGCCGTTCATTCTCGCTTCGGTATGCAGCAGCAATCGGTGGCTGAGCACATGAGCGGCCAGCTTCTTGACGTCGTCAGGCGTTACGAACGACCGCTCCTGCAAATAAGCGGATGCCTTGGCCGCTTTGGACAAAGCGATCGCCGCGCGGGGGCTTGCCCCGATCAGCACGCCGCCGTGCTCCCGGGTTCCCCGGACGATCTGAACCAGGTAGCTGGCGACCGCATCGTCCATGTGCACTTCCAGCACTTGCTCGCGGATCAGCCGAATGTCCTCCATGGTTGCGACTTGTTCGACTGCGTCGGACGGATGCCCTTTTCCGCCGTTCAAGATCATCCGGTACTCGTCGATTTCGGTCGGGTAGCCAAGCGACAGCTTCATCATAAAACGGTCAAGCTGCGCTTCCGGAAGCAGATACGTCCCCTCGAATTCGATCGGATTTTGCGTGGCGAGCAATATAAACGGCTCCGGAAGCTTATACGTATTGCCGTCGACCGTTACATGGCCTTCCTCCATCGCCTCCAGAAGCGCGGATTGGGTTTTGGTTGTTGCCCGGTTTATTTCGTCGGCGAGCAGCACGTTGGACATGACCGGACCCGGCCGAAAAATAAACTCCTCCTGCTTCGGATGGTATATCGATACGCCGGTGATATCGGTCGGAAGCAGATCGGGGTTGCATTGGATTCGTCTGAACTCGCCTCCAATCGATCTGGCCAGCGCTTTGACAAGCTGGGTTTTGCCGGTGCCGGGCACGTCTTCAAGCAGCACATGCCCGCCGGCCATTACCGCAATCAGGAGTCGCTCGATTTCATCTTGCTTGCCCAAAATGCAAGATTCCATGTTTCGTAGAATAGACGAACACAATGACATGAGATGATTGCCCATCAGAGTTACCTCCTGATAAATATGTAAATGATAGTACGTTGTTACTATTTTACAGCACCTTATGGCGATAGACAAATAATTGGGACAATTCCTTCCCCCACCCTCCGAAGGAGGGACCCCGAAGGGCTGCGCCCTCTCGATACCCCGAATTAGCGCTCCTGCCACGCGGCCGTCTTCGACAATAACACGTGCTAGGCCTGCATTGTCCTAAGCTCTACGATTTTTTCTGAATCGTCTATTTACCAAGTTGGCGGAAAGGCTTGATAAACCGGTCATATCCTCATAAATGCTTCGGCCAGGCTTAAAAGGAAAACGGTTTAGAAAGGCGGGCTTTCGAAGCTATTATTCTCACAGAAACTAATTCTTTTTTTCGTCCTCTATCCCTCTCCCCACGGAAAAAGAAACCGTTCTGTATGTAACAGACTGTTCTCCGAATTGTTACGCAAGTTTGGATGATTTACCGAGTCAATAATAAAAGCATGGGGCCGGCGGCCCATATGGTGCAAAAATGCACCATATCGGCGCTAAAACAGCGCCAAGGACGCCCATATGGTGCAAAAATGCACCACATCGGCGCTTGAACAGCGCCAAGGACGCCCATATGGTGCAAAAATGCACTACACCGGCGCTCGATCAGATCGGCATGGCCTCCCTCAGGCGACCCGAGTAAAGCAAAAAACGAAGTTGTCTCCGCCATTTCAGGCGGGAGACAACTCCGCTTCGCTTAGCCTTTCGGCCGGGCGACGAGCGCCGCTAAAAAGGAAAAAATAATGGCCGCGGATACGCCTGCGCTCGTTACTTTAAATATGCCGGAAATAACGCCGATCCAACCGGTTTTCTGAAGCTCCGTCAGCGCGCCGTGGACAAGCGAGTTGCCGAAGCTGGTGATTGGGACCGTCGCTCCCGCTCCCGCAAACTCGATAAGCGGCTCGTACCAGCCGAGCCCGTCCACAACCGCCCCGATCACGACCAGCGTCGCCATCGTATGCGCCGGAGTCAGCTTAAACACGTCGAACATGATTTGGCCGACTACGCATATAAGCCCGCCAACGACAAAAGCCCAAAGAAATTGCATGCTCCCTAATCCCCCTTTCCGCTGATGGCCACCGCATGGGCGATGCAAGGAATGCTTTCCCCTTGCTGGTAGGACAAAGGCGAAAGCAACGCTCCCGTCGCGCATACCAAGATGCGGTTCAACTCGCCTTTTTTCAGCTTTTTCAACAGATGGCCGTACGTCACGACCGCTGAACAGGCGCACCCGCTGCCCCCCGCCTGCACCTTCTGTTTGTTGACGTCGTAGACCATCAGTCCGCAATCGTTAAATACGGTATCGTCGATTTTAACGCCGTCCCGAAGCAGCAAATCTTTGGCGATTTTATGCCCGACGCTGGCCAGATCCCCCGTTACGATCAAATCGTAATCGGACGGCGTCCGGCCCGTGTCGTTGAAATGGGCCGTCAGCGTATCGACCGCAGCAGGCGCCATGGCGGCTCCCATATTGAACGGGTCGCTAATGCCGAGATCGACGACTTTTCCGATTGTCGCGCATTCGACGACGGGTCCGCTGCCGGTCGCCGCCACGACGGCCGCCCCTGCGCCCGTCACCGTATACTGCGCAGTTGGCGGCTTCTGCGATCCGTACTCCGTCGGATAACGAAACTGCTTCTCCGCCGTGCAATTGTGACTGCAAACGCCGGCAAGCGCGTAGTTGGCGGAACGGGAATCGACCGTCAAACTTGCGATGGCCAAAGACTCCATGGAGGTCGAGCAAGCGCCGAACAGTCCGAGATAAGGTGCGCCGATCGAGCGGGCGGCAAAACTGCTGCTAATAATCTGGTTGAGCAGGTCCCCGCCGACATAAAACTCAAGCCGGTTTTTGTCGATGCCCGCATTCTGAAGAGCAAACTGCGCCGCCTGCTCCATCAAAAGCCTTTCCGCTTTTTCCCAGCTTTTCTGCTGCATATCGAGCTCTTGATGGACCAAATCGAAATCGGACGCAAGAGGTCCTTCGCCTTCTTCCGGTCCTACGACGGTCGCCGCGCCGATAATGACGGGCTTGTTCTCAAACCACCACGTTTGCTTGCCCTTCAGCATGTCAGTGCGCACCCCCCGTTCCAAAAATAAGATGCGCGATGCCGACGAAAAAGGCTGCAACCGTTCCGTACACGATAACCGCCCCGGCAAGCTTGAACATATTCCCGCCTACCCCGAGCACCAGCCCTTCGCTCCGATGCTCGAGAGCCGCCGAACACATGGAATTGGCAAAGCCGGTTACCGGAACGGCCGTCCCCGCCCCCGCCCATTGGGCGAAATTGTCGTAGACTCCCATGCTCGTCAAAATAACCGATATTAAAATAAGTACGGCAACGGTAGGATTGCTTGCTTCCTCCTTGCTCATTCCGGCCAAATGAATAAAAAGCAGCTGTATCGCTTGTCCCAATACGCAAATCGCGCCGCCCACCACAAACGCCTTAATGCAATTGCCGAATACGGAACGTGCAGGCTCGCGTTGTTTGGCGAAAGCCTTGTATTCTTTTGGGGACATCGTCATTTTGTTATAACCGTTGTCGCCTGCATTGCCTGTCGCCATACGTTCTCCTCCTTGATGCTAACCAGATTGTGCTGTCGCTTAATGCCTCCATAGCTCCGGCCTGTGCTCATTATTCGTCAAGCGGGTCGTCCTTATGTCTGGGAATAGAGCGGAAACGGCGAAGGAACAATATCCCCGCCGGAAGTGGCTTCGCATAATTTCCTAAACAACAAAAAAGCCGGCTGCCATCCGCAGTCCGGCCGGTTCCGTATCCAATATGCAACATGCGTAAATCAGCCCATGGCGAGCAATATTATGACAAGCAGCAGAAAAAGCACCAATATGAATAAAGTCGTCCCGTTTGATGGTCCATAACCGCAACTCATTCGTTGTTCCCCCCCAAAATAGGCTTCTGCTGGCAGTATATGCGCCTATCCGCTTCGGCGGAGATTGTCCGTCGTAAAAATAAGCGCTTTTAAGGCTACATGCTCGACCCGATATCTACGATTTCCGCGTTGACGTTCACCTCGACATCCGCTTCCGCAAAGGTTTCGTCCCAATCTTTTTTTAAAGTTTTCCAAAGCTTCGGATACACGATTTCCATTCGCTTGCCAAAACCGACGGCATCCGTTCGGTAATCCTGCTGCAGCTTGCGCATCGTTTTGCCTACGGATTGCGTTATTTCCCGCTTGACCGCCTCTTCCAGCTCATTCCTGCGCGTATTCGTAAGCGGCTTGTCCGGTTCGGCCCAGTCCTCCATCAGCCGCCCTTTGGTTTGCACATCAATTGCGAAGGAGACGGCCCCTTTCTCGTAATGCGGTTTGATTTTGCTTTTGATCGAGGTTACTTCGTAGGTTAACGGCTGCCCGTCTATCGAAGTTTTAATGTAGCCGCCTCTCGTTTCTGAAGTGATGATCGATACGGCCCCCAGTTCGTCTTCGTTTAAAAACCCGCGAAGCTTTAACGTTTTGCCGTCGATAACGGCCGCTCCCGACAGCTTGAGATCATTGTCGGCGGACACGACGTTTTGCAGCAGAAAGCTGGATGGCTGCACCATCTTCCCTTGCACCTTGATTAAAGTGACAGGAGGCAAAATTTTCATGTTTCGAAAGCGATTCCTGAGCAAGCCGGCCACCCGGAACGAAGGAATATCCTCGGAACCGTGCCCGGCCAGCGTTTCGGCCGCATTTCCTTTGCTTACGAATATCAGAGTGCTCGGACGAATATCGTTATCCTTCAAAAACATGTTAAGAAGCTGATCCAAACCGTATTTCCGGATCAACTTGTCCCCGATTACGATAACCTTCAGATGATGCGCAATGATCGGCCTCTCCCGGGTTAGCGCAAATTCCCGCAACGTTTTGAAGATCGAATCCCCTGTCGATTTCACGTTGATATATTGTCTGAAGGTCGTTTGGCCTTCCCCTTTGCGGCCCGCCTGGGGACTTACGATTTGCATCGTTAGCGTCAGAATCTCCTGCCTGCCGGGCACCGTCCCTTTCCGGCCCAACTCTTTTTCCAACGGGGACTGCTCGGGCAAATCCAAAGCAATGCCGACATACATACTCAAGCTTTCGATTTCATGCTGGCTCCAGCAGCCGCTTTGGACGGCAAGCAGAACGCAGCATAATAGGAACCTCCACATCCGGTTCCCTCTAGTTTTTACGGACATCGGATCCGCCGCCTCCCCGCGCCGCCGACAGCATTAGAAGCAGCGCCGGCAGCAAACCGAATAAATAAACCGCGACGTCGCCAAGCCTGCTGCCAAGCGCGAACACCGCTTGTATATTGCCGGGCTGTGCAGCGATGTAATAAATGACGGAAAGCAGCCCGTATAAAAATGGCTTGATCGGCTTGCCGAACAACTGGGAGAATCCTAGCGCGGCAAAATAAAGGGTGATCGTAAACGTCGAATACATCTGCATGATCCACAAAACAAGCAGGAACGTCTCCAGCCGTTCGACGACGAGGCCCGGCAGCTCGAAGCTCCGCACGAGGTCCAGCGTCGGCCAGGAGCGCATCAATACGCCTTGGACGGACATCGCTCCAATCGTCATGACGACGGAAATCAAATAAAATACGAGAGGAACCGCCGTGCCGAGCAGCACGACCTTCGGCCCTTTCTTCGGCTCGTTGACGTAAGCGAGCAACAGCAAAATCGATTCGACGCCGATAAACGTAAGAGCCGTCGTCTTAATTCCCGCTATAACGGGCCAAATCCCTTCTCCCAAAACGGGTCGCAAATTGTCCGCCTCGAAAATGCGGCCGCTGACGAGCATGGAGAGTATGAAAAAAACGCCCGTAATCGGCATAATAATTTCAAAATGCCGGGCAATCGACTGAAGCCCCCCGGTCGCCAAATGCAGCGACGTCCAGAAAAAAACCATCTTGATCGCCCATTGCGGCGTTCCTTCCAATAAATAGATGCCCGTCACTTCCGACATGGAGCGAAGCTCGAACGAAGCGACCGTGCACAAATAAGCGATAACGGCGATGCTAAGCAGGACGCCAAGCCATTTGCCGACGATCAGTCCGTTGTATTCGAAAAACGTTTTCCCCGGATAGCGAATCGATAAAGCGTACATGACCAAACCGGCCGCAATGGCTACGGCTCCGCCCAAAATGACGGAGAGCCAAATATCGGGTGTTTTCACCGCCTCGGCCGCCGCTCTCGGCAATGTCAATATTCCGGCACCAAGCATGTAATTCGTCATGATAACGGCGGCTTGCTCTACAGTGATCGTGCTTTTCGTCGTGCTTATGCGGCGCACCTCCAATCCCGACCTTCCTTCGTAATTTATGATCCTTTCCGTTTCGGACGGATCGTACGCATCATCTTCGGCCTGCGCTTCATCATGGCAAGCGGAACGCGGACGAAGACGTCCTTCCAATCCGACAGTCGATACGGAACAGCGGGAGTAAGATAAGGGACGCCAAAGCTGGTCAGCTTGGCCATATGACTCGTCAGAATCAGGAAAAACAGGATAATCCCGTACAACCCGAAGAGAGCGGAGCAAAACATCGCCACAAACCGCAGCATCCGGAACGACAGCCCGGTGCTGTATTGCGGCATCGAAAAGGAGCACACGGCGGTAAGGGCAACAACAACGACGAGAGTCGGGCTGACAATCCCGGCTTGGACGGCCGCTTCTCCGATAATGATGCCGCCGACGATGCCCATCGCAGAACCTACGCCTTTCGGGAGCCTTAAACCCGCTTCCCGCAAAACTTCGATGGCCCCTTCCATAATCAGCGCCTCCGTCAGCGAAGAGAACGGCACGCCAAGTCTCGTTCCCATGATCGTGATCGCCAGCTTGGTCGGAATCAAGCCGGGATGGAAGGAAATCAATGAAATATAAAGGGCCGGAGCAAACAGCGATATAATCGCCGCCCCGAATCGAAGGACACGGATAAGCGTGCCCGGAACCCAGCGTTCGTAATAATCCTCAGGCGATTGAAGCATCATCGTGACCGTAGCCGGGGCAATAACCGCAAACGGGGTTCCGTCCAGCAATATCGCAACCCGCCCTTCCACGATGGCCGAGACGACCCGATCGGGCCGCTCCGTGTTTTGAAGCTGCGGAAACGGGCTGAAATGATCGTCTTCGATAAGCTGCTCCACGTAACCGGACTCCGCAATATGATCGAGGTCGATTAATCGAATTCTCCGCATGACCTCTTCAACCAGTTCCGGGTCCGCGATATCTTTGATGTAAACGACGGCAAGATCTTTTTTGATCGTTGTGCCGACCTTTACGGTAACGACCGCCATGCCGGGATTTTCGCCTTGCTGGCGCAAAATCGCGATGTTATCCGAAAGCGATTCCGTAAAGCCGACCCGCGGGCCGCGGACGACCGCTTCGGACAATGGCTCCTCGACCGCTCTCGTCTTGGGCTCGTACGTATCGATCAAGCGGCACGACGTTTCGCTCTCCACTAGCAGCGCCGTACATCCTCTTAACACCTTCGCCGCAATCGCGGACAGGTATGAATCCGACGAAGTCTCCCCGACCGTAAACAGCTTGTCGCCCAGCGAAGCATCGCGTAAACCGTCGGCATTGATCTCAAGGAGCAAAAGCGTCAATCGATTGATCGCTATTTTGTTTGTAATGCCGTCCGAATAAATCAAAACCGCTTCCTTGCCGGAGTCCGGCAGTTGAAACTTCCGGATGCGGACATCGTCGCAATCGCGCAAAACTTGCTGCAGGCCAGGTAAATCTTGCCCGATGCTCCCGGTCAGTTTGGTTTTCGGATCCATCGGTTAATCCACGCAACGAGAGCCGGCACCAAGGTGACAACGACCGACTGCAGCATGATCTTCCAGTCCAATAAATGAGAAAAGGTTTCTTTCACCATGATTCTCTCCTCTGTCGCATCTCTTTTTTCCTTAATATGCGCTGAAAGGCGAATCCTGATGCTTGCGCCAATAATGGATCAGACGAAAAACGCCCCCGATCGATATCGATTCGGAGGCGTTGCGGCAATATGGGTTCGCATCCCGCTGGGTTCGGCCTATTTCGCCGACCACAACTCAATGCGCTCTTTAACCTTCTGCGTATAAGCTTTGTTCACTTTATCGACGCCGGCTTCAACCAGCTCTTTCTGGAACGTATCCCAGATCGCGTCGAATTCGGACGGATCGGCGAGGATTGCTTCCGGAATCCGTTTTTTCGCGATATCCTGCGCTTTTTGGAAAATTACGTTTTCTTCCGAAGCCGTTTCCAGCGACATCGTCCACAATGCGCCGTACGGGCGTTCCGGGAACGCGTCGTCCGCCGGCCACAAGTCGCGGTACGTCGTCGCGCCGTAAGCTTCGAGAGTCTTTTTGTCCGCATCCGAATATTCGGCTACGATCTGATCCTTAAATACGGTCGTATAGTAATTGCCCGACGGATCCTTTACGCCGTCGCCGTAGCGGGCGGACAAGAAGTAGTTGCCGATGCCCGTCGTTTTCTTGAACGTGTTGCCGTCGGTCGCTTTCAGCTTCTGAACTTCCGGTTTCATGACGCGTTTGCCGTCCACCATGTCGTAATGTACGCCTTCGATACCCCAGTTGACGAGCACTTGCCCTTCGTCGGATGCCAGGTAATCGAGGAACTGGATGATGCGTTCCGGATTTTTGGCGTCCTTCGTAATCGAAATGCCGTAGCCTCCCAAGTAACCGGTACCTTGGAACGAATGGTCCTGATACGATTCGTTAAGCGTAATCGGGAAGCGGGCGTACGTTTGGTCGAATTTTCCTTCGCTTTTCAGCGTGTTTTCCGCTTGTGCATAATCCCATTGCTGATCGATAAGGCCTACGACGCGGCCCGTTGCGATTTTCGCTTTGTATTGATCGTATTTTTGCACGAAGCTTTCCGGGTCCAGCAAGCCGATGTCGTTCATATGGTTCAGCCAGCGGAAATATTCTTGTTCTTCGGGACGTTGATAGTGCATGATCGTTTCGTACGTATTCGGATCGACGTACATTTCGCCGTTGTCCGGAGCGCCTGTCGCGTAGAACGCCGGGTTCGTTACCGAGATCAGGAACTGCCATTCGCCGCCGTTAAGAGACAAGCCGATGCGCTTCTGGCCGTCTTCGGTCGTCGGATTTTTTTCGATAAACGATTTGATGGCGTTTTCGTAATCTTGAACCGTTTTCATTTCCGGATAACCGGCCGCTTCCAGCGCTTGATGTTGAATTTGGAAGCCGCCGCCGGATTCGAAATACGTTTGTCCTACTCCGGCATGCGGAAGAACGTAGATGGCAGGGTCGTCTTTGCTGTATTGCAGACGGTTGTAATATTCGCCGTATACCTTTTTCAGGTTCGGACCGTATTTGTCGATAAGCGGAGCAAGATCGATAAGCGCCCCGGCGTCAACCAGCTTCGTTACGTTGCCTTTCGCCATAATGGCGTCCGGATATTCGTCGCTGGCGATCATGACGGAAATCTGTTCGCCGTCGTTGCCGCCGACCGGGAACTCCTGCTCGACCGTGACTCCCGTTTTTTCCTTAATATACTTGCCGATATCGCTTTCCATGTGGTCCCATTCGTTGTTGACGTCACCGGAGAACACTTTAAACGTAAACGGTTCGGTGCCCGTCGCTTCCGCCCCTCCTTCGTTCGAAGGAGCGTTGTTGCTTGAGCCGCAAGCGGTCACGACAAGCAGCGCCGCCGCGGCCAGCAAACCGAGCGCTGTCTTTTTCTTTCTCTTCATTGCGGTTTTCCTCCCTTTTCTAAAATCAAATTATAATGTATATAACAGTTGCCTGCTAATACCGAAAGTAAAGCCGCTTAGCTTTTTACAGCTCCAAGGGTCATGCCGCTTACGAAATACTTCTGCAGAAACGGGTAGACCAGCAGGATCGGAACGGTCACGACCATCGTAATCGCCATCTTGATCGACTCCGGCGATACGGAAGCCATCGATTGCTGCGCGTTCGGATCGCGGTAGTTCGTTGCGGCCGATTCCGCCGATTGGAGAACCTTCATCAGCTCGTATTGCAAAATCGTGTTCACTTCGTTCGAACGGTTGTACATATAGGCGTCGAACCAGGAGTTCCAATGCCCGACCGCGATAAACAAGGCGATCGTCGCAAGGACGGGCTGGCAAAGCGGCAGGATGACCTTCCAATAAATGACGAAGTCGTTGGCGCCGTCCAGCTTGGCCGATTCCTGCAGCGCGAACGGCAGCGCGTCGATAAAGGAACGGACGACAAATACGTTCCATACGCTCAGAATGGCCGGGATGATATAAACCCAGAACGTGTTGATCAAATCAAGGTTTTTGATCAGCATGTAAGTCGGAATAAGCCCGCCCGAGAAATACATCGTCATCGCGAACATGACGGACATGAATTTGCGCGCTTGGAAGTCCGCGCGGCTTAACACGTAGGCGACCATCGAAGCGGCGATTACGCCGACCACCGTCCCCAGCACGGTGCGAATAACCGAGTTGCGAAAGCCGGTCAGCAAATTCGGGTACGAGAAAATCGTCGCGTAGTTGTTCAGCGTAAACTCCCGCGGATATATCGTAATGCCGCCTTTAACCGTATCCATCGAATCGTTCAGCGAAATCGCCAGCACGTTCAAAAACGGGTAAAGCGTAACGACTGCGACGAACGTCATAATCATGTAAACAAATGTGTGAAACACGCGATCAGACCGATTCATGCGAATGCCCTGCATGCGGCTTCCCTCCTTAGATGACCGATTCTTTGGTGATTCGTTTATAAATGCCGTTGGCCGTAAACACCAGTATAATGCTGACGACGGAGTTGAAAATGCCGATTGCCGTCCCGTAGGAGTACCGGCCGAGATTAATGCCGTATTTCAACGCGTACAAGTCCAGAACCTCCGAATAATCCGTCACAAGCGTGTTGCCGAGCAGCATTTGTTTTTCGAAGCCGATGCTGACCAGATGGCCGATCGACAAAATAAACAGAACCATAAACGTCGATCGAATGCCCGGCAGCGTAATATGCCACATTTTTTTGAACCGGCCGGCTCCGTCGACGGTCGCCGCTTCGTATTGCTCCTGATCGATTCCGGTCATGGCGGCCAGGAATATAATCGAATTCCACCCTGTTTCCTTCCACATGTCCGACACCGTCACGATGCTCCAGAACCAGCTGCCCTTCGCCATAAACTGGATCGGCTCGTCGATCACGTTCAGCCACATCAGAAACTGGTTAACCGCTCCGCCGTCAATCGACAGCATTTTGGTCACAAGCCCCGCGACGACGACCCAAGACACAAAGTGGGGCAAATAAGAAATCGTCTGAATGGAGCGCTTGAAAAACTTCCCTCTCATCTCGTTAAGCAGCAGCGCGAAAATGACAGGAACCGTAAAGCTGACGATTAGCCCCATCACGCTCATGGCCAGCGTATTGCGAAGAACGAGGTAAAACCGCTCGTCCTGAAACAGCTCGATAAAATTTTTCAAACCGACCCAATCCTGATCCAAAATCGACTTGGCCGGCTTAAAGTTTTGAAACGCCATCAGCCATCCCCAAATCGGCATATAATTAAAAACGAACACCCAAATGACGAACGGGATCGACATCAAGTACAAATAACGCTGTTGAACCATTTTGCGCCAGAAACGGATGTTCTTTTTATTTTCCGTTTTCTGTGCGACGCTTGATGCTGTTGGTTTCATTACCGCTCCTCCTAAACGTTTTTGTGTAGCTATGCTTCTCGAATATGCTCCGCAACAAAAACGTGCTTCGGAAGCATAAGCTTCGTTTTTGTGTAGCTGTGCTTCTCGAATATGCTCCGCAACAAAAACGTGCTTCGGAAGCATAAGCTGCGTTTTTGTGTAGCTGTGCTTCTCGAGTACGCTTCGCAACAAAACTCGCTTCGGAAGCTTACGCTTATCTTTAATGCAATGATACCGACAGCGCTTTCAAATGTGCACCCGAAAAATCCGACAGAAAATCATATAAAAATAGGAGCAGGCGGCAAAACGCAAAAAAACCGGCCGCTTGTACGACCGGAAAAACGACATAGGATTGCTATTCAGTTTTTGGTTCCGCCGGTTTTGTAATAAGAAGGCGATACGCCTTTATACTTTTTGAATTTGGCGTGAAAATAGTCGACGTTGGCGTATCCGACCATCTCGGACACTTGATGGACTTTATAGCCTTGCTGCAGAAGCTCTACCGCGTGGCGGAGACGAACCTGGTCCAGATAAGTATTAAAATGCTCGCCGGTATGGGCTTTGAACATTTTACCCAGATATCCGCTGTTGTAATTAAACCGCTCCGCAATCGTCTCTAGCTTTAAATTTTGATTATAGTGCCGCTCGATGTACGCCGTAATCCGTTTCATAATCGGAACGCTGCTCGAATTGCCGATCCGGCCGATCAAGTCGACAAGCCTTTCGGCAAGCCCGTCAAGCATCGCATCATAGTTCGTCTGCTTGTAAAGCTCGGTAACGGCCGTCAGTTCCTCCTGCATGTTGAGCTCGCTGTAGTTCGCCGCAAGCCGGTTGATCAGCAACGTTAGCAGCTGGGCGAAAGCGGTTTTGACCGTTTGCTCGGAAGCCGAATGGTTCCACAATCGCCCGCCGATTTCGCGAAGCGCCTTCGGTATCGCTTCTTCGTTGCCGGTATCGACCGCATCGTAAAGCCAATGCGACAGTTCTTCGACAGAAGGAAGCGGCTGATTGCCGGGCATTCCGGCAGTAACCTTGACCACGTCCTGTAAAGTATGAAGGCAGCCTTCCCGCAGCCGGAAGCTAGCCTTCATGGGCTGCTGCAGCCTGCCAAAGCACGCTGCCAATTCCCCGCCCGACTCGAACCGTTCGCCGGCGAGTGCGATGAATTTGCCGTTCTGCCCTGCCGCTTGGCGGATCCAATCAAGGAGCCGGTCTTCGCTGTCGGCCGGGCTTCCCCCTTTAGCGAGCAGCGCCGTGTATGGCTCCGCCGCAAACACCCAGCCCGCATCCGCTTCGTTTACGATATCGCGAAGCCGGCGTCTGGCCGCGGCGAACAAGGCGATGGGCAGCTCTGCGCTTCTCGACCACTCGATCAAGACGAGCCGAAAGCCTTCCGCCGGCCGCCCAAGCGCGACGCTTAGCTGTTCTATGTCCTTCTCGCGCTGCCGGTCGGAGCCAAAGCCGCGCACCGCTTCCTCCAGCACCTTTTCGATCCGTTCGTCCGCTTGAGGCAAGGCTTTGTTTGCGGACTTGCGATTTAACGCGTCGGCTATCCGTTCCGCGTACTCCTCCAGCTCCGTTTCGTCGACGGGCTTCAATATATAGCCGTCCACCCCGAAAGCGATGGCTTGCTTGGCATAAGTGAAATCGGCGTAGCCGCTTAGAATGAGGATATGACATTCCTTGTCCGCGCGCCGGATGGCCTCGATCGTTTCGATGCCGTCCATCCCGGGCATCCGGATGTCCATTAGTATCAAATCCGGCTTCAGGCCGGCATGCTTCTCCATCGCTTCCTGGCCGTTAGCCGCTTCTCCGGCGACGGCGAAACCGAAGCTTTCCCAGTCGATTATCGTATGAAGCCCTTTGCGGATCATCGGTTCGTCATCTACGATCATTAACTTATACATGCTCAATCCCTCCTGCCGCTATGCGGAAAGAAATTCGCGTGCCCTCTCCCGATACGCTCGCAATGCGAAGACCGCTCGTTTCCCCGTACGTTAAGATTAACCGCTGATGAACGTTGCGAAGCCCGATCCGGTAACCGTCCTCTTCCTCGAAGTCGTTCAGCGAGCGATAGATCTCTGCGATTCTGGCTTCGTTTATTCCCATGCCGTTGTCCGCGACTTCGACGAGCAAATCGCCGTCTTCCAGCACGGCCGTTACCGATACGAAGCCCCCTTCGGACCGGTTGTCCAGGCCGTGCACAACTGCGTTCTCCACCAAAGGCTGGATAATGAGCGGCGGAATAAGCAGCTTCTCCGCTTCCTCGTCCATCGTGACGTTAAACGCCAAGCGTTCGTCGCCGTAGCGGAATTTCTGGATTTCGAGATAGTAGCCGATCATTTGGATTTCTTCCTTGAGCGGAATATTGCGAGCCCCGATTTCGAGATTGCGCCGGATCATCCGTCCGAGCATCCGCACGATATTGGAAATCTCCTTTTCTCCGTTCATATGCGCTTTCATCCGAATCGACTCCAGCGCATTAAACAAAAAATGAGGATTAATTTGATTGGCCATCATCTTCAGCTTGATTTCCTTCTGATGAAGCTTCAGCTTCGTTTGCTGCTCGTGGGATTCCTCCACTTCCTCCATCAGCATCCGAATGCTCCCGACCATATTATTGAATTGCCTCGACAATAGACCGATCTCGTCCGCGCCTTCGATCGTCGACGTGACGTTCAAATCGCCGAGCGCGAGCTTGTTTATATCTTTGTTCAGCGTCAGCATCCGCCTGGAGATCATCGTCGAGAACACGTAAATAAGCATGACGGCGATCAGAAGGCTGACCGAAATGATGCCAAGTCCGAACAGGCTCACTCGATTGGCTTCGCTTACGATACTGTCGATCGAAAAGACCGAAACGATTTTCAGGCTGTTGCGGCTCGACGGAGGCGTCAGCTCTTCAATGACGATTTTGGACGGTTTCCCCTCATACTCAAATTCGTAAGTGCCGGGCTGCTTGTCCGTCAATTGGCTGGCGAACGGAAGAGCTTCGATGTTGCCCCCGACTTGGGCGTTGTCGCTAGACGCCACGATGTATCCGTTCTCGTCGAATATCATCGTATCGAAAGGCTCCTTGCTCAACATCGCGTTTAATTCGTTCTGGTTGACGCCGACGACGAGGACGCCGTTCGTACGGTATTGCGGGAACACGATTTTGCGGACCAGGCTTAGAAATTGCTCGTTTCCTTTGGTCTCGTCATGGATATAAAACCAATGAATGCCTTCCTCGTTTATCGCGGTCCGGTACCAGAACGCGTTTTCGATCGCGTCGTTCGTTTTCATAAACTCCCAATTATCCAGAATCGTCTTGTTCGTCGTATAAAACCGGATATTGTATATTTCGTTGTAAAGCACCATATAATCTCTGAATTCGCGGTAGTCCCACAGTGCTTTTACCGCTTCAAACGTCGTTTTATATTGCGTGTTGACGACATCCGTCAACCGGGTGTCCGCCAGCAGCTTATCCGAAATATCGATGGGCATGCTTATAATATCCGACGTTTGCCGTTTAATTTTCTCGACGTTGTTCAGCGTTTGCTCCGTCGCCTGATCGAGTACGTCCTGCCGGTACGAAGCGGTCAGGAACACGCCGACGATAAGAACGGGAATAAACACGACCAGGATAAACGAGAAGATCAGCTTGTTTTTGATGCGCATGTCGTTTATTTTTTTTAACAGCCTTTGTTTGGCCGTCGGTGTCGGCATATAACCTCCAGCCCCCTTTTTCCCGTCCGAGACAGTAAGCGTTTTCAGCGTAAATTTCATTATATCTCTTTATAAACAGGCATGTATATATAAAAAAATGGTATTAAAACACGATCATCCTCGGTATTCCCTTAAATATAAACTCGATTGAATCTATCGCACGCCAAAAAACCTGTCTCTCAAAGGACAGGTTTTTGGGCGTGTCGCATTTCGCATTTCCATTGAAGAAATCGGAATCGCGCTCGTCAAACAAGACGGAACGCGCTGACTTGCACGCTGCCCGACAGCGCCAGCACGACCTGCGATGTCGGTTCGGCCCGGTTCAGTTCCCCGGCATAGTTTGCCCACTGCTGTTCTTCGCCCGGTCCAACGTTGACGACGCATGCCGGCTCTACGGTTCCCGGATCGCCGAAATACAACGCGGCCGATCCGCCAAGCTTGCCGCCGTTTGCACGGAGCTCCAAGCTAGCCGGAGCTTTGTCGTAAGCGACATTTTTGAAAACGATCGAACCTTCTCCGCCGACGGCCGCCACTGCTGTGCCGCCTTCCTTGCACTCGGTCAACATGACGCTTTCATAATCGTCATACCGGTCTGCTTGGACCAACCGATCCAGCTTGCGGGCGGGAATGACCTCTCCGTCGACGGCAAGTGCCGCCGTCAAGCGAAGATCGGCGGACGAACCGCCTGCCGCAAACGTATAGGTGCCCGCTTCCAGAACGAACCGGTCGCGCGTAACGTCCCACAGCTGGAGGTCCGATGTCCGGACCCACAGCGTCAATTCGCGTTTCTCGCCGGGCTTCAGGCTTACGCGCTCGAACGCGACCAGCTTCTTCAGCGGACGCTCCGCGCGGGAACCTGCCACCGTTGCATATAGCTGCACAACCTCGTCTCCGGCTCTATCCCCGGTATTGCGCACGGTCACTCGGGCTGTCCACTGCCGGGAGTTCAGGTTCTCATAACCTTCGATAACCAGCTTCACGTAGTCGAACGACGAGTAAGACAACCCGTGTCCAAACGGATACAACGGCTCCCCGTCAAAATATTGGTACGTCCGTTTGCCTTTCCGGATATCGTAATCCATAATATCGGCCAGTTGGTCGACGGAACGGTACCAAGTCATCGGCAAGCGGCCGGCCGGATTGTAATCCCCGAACAAGACGTCCGCGAGCGCCCGGCCAAGCTCCTGACCGGCATGCGAGCTGTACACAATGGCCGGCGCATGTTCCTCGGCCCAATTGATCGCAAACGGGTAGCTTCCGATCACCACCACGACGGTGTTCGGATTCACGGCCAATACGGCCCGGATCAGCTCTTCTTGCTTGGCCGGCAAGACGAGGTCTTCCCGGTCGATCTCTTCCTTGCCGTTGATAAGCGGATTGTTGCCGACAAATACGATCGCCGTCTCCGCTTCCCTCGCCGCGGCAACGGCTTCCTCCAGTCCGTTCTCCACGACGCAAAGGGCGTACCGGTCGGCAGCCGGCCGGCCGGCCTCCTTGGCGATTTTCAATGTCCCGTCGGCCGAAGCATGAACCGCTTCCCCGTTCCAGCTGCGCAATTCAAAATCGCGGTTATCGCCGCATTCCTCGAAACGGACGATTTCCTTCACGTACCAGCCGAACGCCTCTTTAGAAGCGGCCGACAGCTCCTCGTCGCCTTCGCTCGTGACGAATCTTTCGGCCGTCTCGCTCCAAAGCGTATGGCTGCCCCAGCCCCAATCGGTATGAACGAACGTTTCCGCCTTTTCGGCCGCCGCCGAAAGCTTGCCTTGTTCATTCAAGCCGATGAACCTTCCATCTGCGGTCCGTTTCAGCTGTACGCGGTCCAGCCCGCTTCTATACGTCACGTTGCCATTCCCCAGCTTTTCCGCAACGCCTTCGAGAGGCGTAACCTTGTACGGAAGGGTGCCGGAATACCAGTCGCGGTAGACCGCATCCGCAAGCGGCCCGATGACGGCGACTTTGCCGGCTTTCGCTTTGTCAAGCGGCAGGAGGCTATTGTTTTTCAGCAGAACGACGGCTTCGCGCGCCGCCTCCAGCGACAACTGCGCATGCTCTTGGGCGCAAACCTTGGATTCCGGCATATTCGCATAGGGATTGAGCTCGTCGGGATCGAATTCGCCTAAGCGAAAACGGACCCGGAACGTATTGATCAGCGTGCGGTCAAGATCCGCTTCCTCGAGCAGCCCTTCGCGAAGCGCTTCCTCGATAGCTTGACACGACTTCTCGCGGTCGTCCGTAATGCTGTCGATCCCGGCCTTAATGGCATAAGCGACCGCTTCCTTGTACGACTCGCAATAACGATGATCGTTGACGATGCCGAGCAGGTCGCCCGCGTCGCTGACGATAAAACCGTCCATGCCCCATTCGCCTTTGACTACGTTCTGCACGTCTTCGTGAAGAATCGTCGGCACGCCGTTGACGGCATTGTAAGACGTCATCATCGAAAGCGCTCCGCCTTCCGTAAAGGCGGCTTCAAAAGGCTTATGATAATATTCCCGCATATTGCGCGGATCGATCGTAACCGAACAGCTGCCGCGGTCGACTTCATTATTGTTGCCTACAAAATGCTTAAGCGTCGCGACCGCTTTTTTGTATACCGGGTGATCGCCTTGAACCCCTTGAATAAGCGCCGAAGCGAGATCGCCGGCAAGCCGGGGATCTTCGCCGTACGCCTCCTCCGTTCTTCCCCAGCGGGGATCGCGTTCCATATCGACCGTAGGGGCCCATAACGTCAAGCCGTTGACTGCCGGGTTGCGCTGATAAAATACGCGCGCTTCGTCGCCGATGGCGGAGCCGACCTGCCGCAGCAGCTCCCGGTTCCATGTGCAAGCCAGCCCGATCGGCTGCGGAAAAGCCGTCGCTTCGCCAAGCCAAGCAACGCCGTGAGCCGCTTCCGTGCCGTGCTTGTACGGCTTTACGCCCAGCCGTTCGACAGCAGGCTGGTATTGAACCATAAGGGAAATTTTCTCTTCAATCGTGAACCTCGACACAAGATCGCGAACGCGTTCCTCTACCGGAAGCTTCACGTCTTGAAACGGATAACCGGTCGCCCGTGACATATGTTCTCATCTCCGTTTATATAAAAGATATCGTTTGCCATTTCTATCTTATCGGCTAAGCTTCCAAACGATAACCCGTCATATCGAACATAAAATCATGTCAAAATCGGATAAGGCAGCCCCTTCCCCCCTTTAAAAGGAGTCAAGGGGCTTCGCCCCTGAAAGCCGCCCGCCATGGTTGGGATCACAACCCAATATTGATGCGCTATAATATTGCGTATAGAGGTGACTAAAATGGAATCATTGAAGTCCATTTATCAGCGATATTTCGATGAAACCTTATTTGGCCGAAAGAATGGAATATCGTATATGCTTCGATCCGATATCGGTGCCGGGAACGCTTACAAGATTACGACTTACAGCGGGATAGAAATCGTGTACCACGATATTCGTTATCATGAACCGTACCCTTTTTGTTTCGCTTCCAGAGGACGTATGGTTGAACTTCAGTTTACGCTTTCCGGTCAACGACAGGTTATGGTGTCCGGTCGGGATCATGAAACTCCGGTTGGGCAGGGAGCCCTTGCTTTAATCCAAGACTTTCAGGCCCGGTTTTATCCCCCGGCACAAGTGCAATATGTTTCACTTTCACTGGCCATTCCGGTTTCTCTATTCGATTATGCGGCTAATGAATTGGCGATTTCTCCAAATAGAAATTTCGAGTTTAACCGGCTCATCCAAGGCCAGGCATTTCGCAGCTATTATTTTGAACATGATGCCAAAAGCATGGTATTGGTAAAGCAATTAATCGCAGATTTTAAAAATGCCAATAGATCCCCGTTAATGATGGAAGCAACCGCACTTGAGCTATTGAACATGTATATGTTCCAATTATTTGAACTGACGCCGCGACCAAATGGCTTGTCTAAAGGAGATATCGAAAAATTGCAAAAGGCTAAGCAAGTACTTGAATCTTGTATGGCCGACCCTCCTTCTCTGCTGGCATTAGCAAAAATGGTCGGGTTAAACGACTTCAAACTGAAGAAGGGATTCAAAGCATGTTTTGGAATGACTGTATTCGAATATTTAAGACACGTTCGCCTCGATCATGCGATGATGCTTCTGCGAAACGAAGAAGCTAATGTAACCGAAACGGCGATGAGAGTGGGCTATAGCAATGTAAGCGCCTTTTCCGAGCAATTTATTCGAAAATTTGGGGTTAAGCCGTCTGAGATAAAAAAATATTATTAATCCGTTAGACCGTAATTTAATCCGTTTCAAGGGAGCGGTAATTGCCGAAATTCACTTATACTCCTCATCAAACAATCGTTTCGAGAAGAGGAGTGTAAAGGATGAATAAAATTAAAGGAAGCATTTTTTTCAGTGTTTTTGTAGCGATGTTGGGGCTTATGCTCATCGCGCCGATCACCCCCTCGCTAATACGAGAATTAGGATTAAGGGAAATCCACTCCGGAATACTTATTTCCGTCGGATCTATTATGACTGCAGTTATGGCACCGGTATGGGGGAATATCAGTGATGCGAAGGGACGGAAACCGGTTATCCTGATCGGGTTTATTGGAATGTCCATCAGCACTTTATTGTTGACGGTCACCTTTTATTGCGGTCTCCACCAATGGCTTAGCGGCGGACTGTTGCTGTTTTTCATGATCGTAACGCGAAGCTTGGTCGGGATGTTTATCCCTGCAGTACTTTCCTCCTCGCAAGCTTATATGGGAGATGTGACGGAGGAGAAGGAAAGAGGAAGCGGGATAGCGATCATTAGCGCCGCAAACGGGCTTGGGCTTATTCTCGGGCCGGCCATCGCCGGCGTATTTACATTATTTGGTTTGCTTTGGCCATTATATTTTGGAATTGGGATCGCGACGGTCGCATTTATAGTAAATCTGCTGCTGATGCCTGCAGATAAACCGGCGATGACAAGAGGCTCTATTAAAGTCAGTCCGTTTCAACCCGGATTGCGCAATTATTTATTCGTGGCGTTAGTTACGATGATAGGGATCGTAACGATACAAGTCATTGGAGGGTTTTATCTACAGGATCAGCTAAATCTCGCCTCCGAAAAGTTGGCGGGAGTCGTTTCGCTCGGTTTAATGCTCTCGGGCACGGCTATGTTAACTGCACAATATGTTCAGGCCAAATGGCTGAAATGGGAGCCGCGGCCTATGATCCTTCTCGGTTCCTTGATTCTCGTCGCAAGCATGCTCTTATTCCTTCTTACTTCTTACCTTCCGTTCTACTATTCGGCATTTTTTGTTTTTGGATTAGGATCGGGATTGATGATGACTGGATTTATGACAGGCGCTTCCCTCTCCGTAAGGAATGAACAGCAAGGAGGCGTTGCCGGTTTGGTTGCGGCAATGCAGGGGATTTCCGCCATCATCGCACCTATCCTAAGCATCGTTCTATATCAGGCGAATCGCTACAGCCCTATGATCATGATAGCCATTCTGACTGCCCTCTTGGGCGCAGTGATATTTGCCCGCTTCCGAAAGAGACCAGGCCATAACGCTAGTGACAGAACGGAAGGCCGGGAGATTCATCCCGGCACAGAGGTGCGGGGCAGGTCATGAATTCGAACCTCTCTGCCAAAATGGATGGATAGCATAGGATGGACCGAGAAGTATCGGCCCATCCTAATGAATATCTTTAGGCGATAAGATCCATCCCCCACTGTCCTGTTGTTAAATTTGCCATTGCGTTTGTTCTCTTAAGTAAGTCCTCAATCCGTTCAAGGATTAAGAGCCTCGTACGACTCCTGAAATTCTTTTATGACTTGTTCGCCGCCTGCATTCAGCCATTTGCGGACTTCTTCCTCCCATCCGGCGTCGTCGATTTTCCCCATAATATATCGCGTCTCCGCATCGCTTATCATTTGGTCCAGCTCATTGCCTCTTTCCCGGTACAACGGCGAGGAAAGCGTCAGCGCCTCGTTCGGTATCGCGTACTGGGCATTTTCCTTCGCCATCTTCGTCCCTTTCTCTCCAAGCGGCGTATCCTTAAGCGTTTTTACATTATAGCCTTCGACGTTCGGAAGATTGTCGCGATACGGCTTCACTTCGCGCTGGAACAAGGAAAAATCGATAAACTCGGTTTTATCTCCATCTACTTCCCTATAATGGACATCCTTGATTCCCCGCATAAGAAGCGTCGTCGCCGGTTCGTCCATCAACGCATTGAGGAACTCAAGCACCTTCTTCAGTTCCTCTTCCGAAGGTACGGCAGACTTCGGAATGACGAGGAAGCCGTTATGGCCCGGCTCGCCCGCCAGCCGGATGCCGCCGGGACCGATAAATGCCGAATTGTCCATAACGGCATCCGGTTCCGTCTTTATGAGTCGGTCATATTGACTTTTTGCCGATTGCGCCACCGAATTGCCGAGGCCGGCCCGTCCGGAATCGAACAATTTGGCCGCTTCGGACCCGTCCAGCACGGCAAAATCCTGGTTGATCAACCCTTCCGCGAACAAACGCCGGAACAGCTTCAGCACTTCCATGAACTCCTCCGTCATAAATTCCGGCGTCATTTTGCCGTCGACGATTCCCCATTTGTTGACGCCCCCGATACTGACCGCAAGCCTTGTCGTCAAGGCCGAATGACCGACATTGTATCCTTTATCCAGCACAAATCCGTAGGTGTCGTTTTTCCCGTTGCCGTCCGGATCGTTTTGCACCATCGCCTTCTGCACCTCATACCACTCTTCCATGTTGGTCGGGATGCTTAAGCCGAGCTTCTCGAGCCAATCCTTCCGATAGTTGAACGTCGGCCTCCCGATGTCCCGGTACAGCGGAATGCCATACACTTTGCCGTCTACGGATATATTTTTGTAATGCTGCCCGTCTTGAGCGGAAAGGTTCGGATATTCGTCCAAATACGGCCCGATCTCCCAGAATAGTCCCGATTGAATGGAGCTGATCACCATCGGAACATAATTGACCTTCATAATTTTCGGCATTTCGCTTGAAGCGAACATGACATTTACCTTCTCGTCAAAAGCGGACGACGGAATCCATTGAATATCCAGCTTCGTATTCGTGTACGCTTCGATCGCCTTTTCGACCGGATTGCCTTTCTCCGGAACTTCGCCGACCTGCGCCAGCGACATCGTGACGGTGAAAGGACCGCCCTCCTTTGAGCCCGCGTTTTGCGCGCAGCCCGATAAAGCTCCGGCTGTCAGGACAACGCCGCATAACAGGATCAGCCAGCTTTTTCTCATCAATAGCCCCCTCCTCCAAATCGAGATCCAACTCGGGATAAGTTCCCGGCGCAAAGCTTTAGCCCTTCACGGAGCCGAGCATGACGCCTTTGACAAAATGCTTCTGCAAAAACGGATAGACGAGCAATATCGGCACCGTTGCGAAGACGACCACGGCCATTCGGATCGTGAGCGGCTGGATTTCGATCTCCTCGAATCCCGCAGAATTGCCGATGCCGTTCTGCGCCAAAATGACGATTTCCCGCAAATAAACTTGAATCGGCCATTTCGCGCTATCGTTAATGTAGAGAATCGCCGTAAAGAAGGTGTTCCAATGCGACACCGCGTAGAACAACGCAAAGGTCGCCATAGCGGGCCCGGATAACGGCAGAGCGATGCGGACAAAAACGCCGAGATCGCTGCAGCCGTCGATCTTCGAGGAATCCTCGAGCTCGCTCGGGAGCTGCTGGAAGAAGTTTTTCAGGACGATCAGATTAAACGCGCTTATGGCGCTTGGAATCATGAGCGACCACAACGTATTGGTCAGTCCCAAATTTTTTACGACGAAATAGGTCGGAATCATCCCCCCGCTAAAGAGCATGGTGAACAATACGCCGAGCATAATCCCCTGCTTCCCCCGCAGCCGCGTTCTCGACAACGGGTAGGCCATAAGGGAGGTGAACACCAGATTGATCAAGGTTCCTACTACCGTCACGTAAATCGTCAATAACAAACTGACGAATAACGTATCGGTGGAAAAAATATACCGGTAAGCGGCCAGCGACCATTCTTGCGGGAACAGGATCAGTCCGCCCCGCGCCACTTCTTCCGGGCTTGTAAACGATACCGCCAGCACATAGACGAACGGGAGCACCGCCAGAATGGACACAAGACTGAGAAGTCCGTAATTGACGATGTCGAACAGCCGGTTCCCAACTGATTTGTCTTGAACCACGGAACGTCATCTCCTCCCCGGTTTTAATAAATGCCTTCCTCCCCGAACCGCTTCGCCAGCCAATTGGCGCAGCTGACGAGCGCGAAGGCGACCAGCGATTTGAACATGCCGACCGCTGCGCTGTAGCTGTATTGGCCTTGGGTCATCCCTCTGACGTACACGTACGTATCGAAGACTTCCCCGACTTCCCGGTTGGTCGGCGTAAGCATAAGGAAGATCTGCTCGAAACCGGTGTCCAGAAAGCTTCCGAGCCGTAAAATGAGAAGGATGATAATGGTGCTGCGGATGGCCGGCAGCGTAACGTGCCACAATTGGCGCCATCTTCCGGCGCCGTCGATCCTTGCCGCCTCGTAAATTTGTACGTCCACCGCCGTTAACGCCGCCAAAAAAATAATCGTTCCCCAGCCGACCTCCTTCCATATTTGCTGGGAAATAATGACGGTTCTGAACCATTCCGGCTCCATTAGAAAAGCGATTTTGTTCCCGGTCAGCCGGTAAAGCAGCTCATTAATGACACCGCTTTCAGTTGTCAGCAGGATGTAGCAAATGCCAACCACCACGACCCAGGATACAAAATGCGGCGTGTACACGAGCGTTTGCACGAGCCGCTTGAATTTTTCCCTGCGGACCTCATTCATCATCAAGGCAAGTATAATAGGTGCCGGGAAGAAGAAAACAAGATTGTACACGGCGAGCAAAGCCGTGTTTCGAAACAAAATCCAGAACCCGGCTTCGCTAAACAGGCGCTCGAAATGTTTGAAGCCGACCCAGGGGCTGTGCATAATCCCGAGATGCGGTTTGAAGTCTTGAAACGCCATCGCCAGTCCGTACATAGGAACGTACTTAAACACGATAAAATAGATGACGCCGGGCAGCAGCATGACATATAGCCATTTGTCCCGCAGCAGATCGCGAATGAGCATGCTGTTGCGGCTTTTCGCGCCGGCAGCCGTCCCTGTCGACTCGGCATAGCTTTTCATCGCAAACAAGTCCCTCCCTTCCATTTTCGAATTCAAGTCCATTATGCTTGCTCGGCCCATGCCAAGGAATAGCCCGAATACAACCTGTTGCACTTCCGCAGCCCCGATAATTCTCAGACAACCTGCTCCTATGCAGAAGACAACGACCGGCGGCAATCCGGCTACTTCCGGTTCAATTCCCGATATTGCCCCGGCGTCATTCCAAGCGCTTTGCGAAACGTCCGAATAAAGGCGCTCGTGTTTTTGTAATGCAGCTTTTCGCCGATTTCCGATACCTTCATTTCCGTATTCTCCAGCATCATTTTGGCCTGATCCATTTTATATCCCGTGACATAATCGCTAAACGGTATCCCCACATGCTTCTTAAAGACACGGCCTAAGTAAACGGGATGATAATTTAGAAGCTCGGCGCATGCTTCGAGCGTAATATCGCCATGCCGGCGGCTGTGAACGATCTCCAGGATTTGGTTCGAAATCGAAACGTGGCGGGCTTCGGAGTTTTCCTCCAACAGACGGGATGCCGGTGCAAACAGATTGGCGCAAAACCACTCCGCCAGCTCTTCTTTCGTGTTTAAAGCGAGCAATTGCTTGATCGTTTTTTCTCCATTCAGCATCGTTCCGAGCGGAATCCCTTGTTCCTGAACGAGCCCCGTCACCCTTGCGATCAGTTGAAGCAAAAAGAGCGTATGCTCTTTCAGGGGCGCATCCTTGTCGAATATGGCGCGCAAATACGCGTCGAACCCTTCCTTCCATTTGTCTCCGTCGCCTGTTTTTAAATAATGAACGATCCTCTCTTCCAACGCCTTCAAATGGGCGTATGCCGCCGTATCCGGGCCTTCCCGGTTGTCCGCTTCCTTGTATTGCGCAATAATGCCGTAACCGAGGCTCATTCTGCCTTTCAACGCGATCAGGCTTTCCTCGTAGGCCCGGACCGTTTCCGACAAGCCGGAGAAAGGCTTGCTTATTCCGATGCTCACTTGCAGCTGGAGATAACGGTTTACCTCGTGTTGAACCGTTTCCGCGACGCGGTACACATACTCCTGCAGCGCGGCGTCCGAATCCGTATCGCCGACAAGTATCGTTGCCTGCGACTGGTCAATGACGATCGGTGCAAACCGGATCTCCGGCCGCAGCAGCTCCCCGACCATATTATGGATGGCGAAGAGCAGCAGCTCCCGGTCGTATTCCCGATATCGGGTCCCCTGAAGCGTATCGATCTGCAGCGTCATGACGGCCAGCCGTTTCCACTCGCGGGGAAATCCGTATTGGCCGGACAGGCTTGCGAAATCTTTTTCTTTTATTTGTCCCGTAAACAACTTCTGTACGAGAAACTCTTTCAGATGATGGATCTGGACGTTCATCTCCTGCTCGAGCTGGGTACGCGACTTCCACAAGGAGCGGATGCTATCCTCGATGTAATGAAGGTCGCCCCGTTTCGGATCCGAAGGAACGGCCGCTACCGTCTGCTTCACCAGCTCCAGCAAGCGGCGGATGGGTAAATACATTCGACGACTCCCGAAGTAAGCGCTAACAAAAACAAGCGCGACCATCAGCAAGCACACCGCGGCCGTTGCCGCTTGAATATTCCTTGTCTGCTTCATCATTTGCGATACGGATACGACGGATACATACGTCCAGCCGTTGTAGGAAGACGTTCGGTAAGCAACGTCAACTTCTTCTCGTCCAAGCGTGGTACGGAATGCGCCTTCCTTAGCCTTTGCATCCGTCCGTCCGACCCGCCGAATGATCGCTTCGTTTATGCCGCCGTACCTCTCCTTATCCTGGGGCGATCCAAGAAAGTTGTCGCCGTTCTGATCGATTAAATAATGAACGCCAAGCTCTTTCGCCGGCGCAAGCAGATGGCGGACGTCTTTCTTCAGCATCTGTACGACAAGCAAGCCTCTCGGCATCGATTGCCCCGGAAGAAGCGGGATCTTCTGAACCATCGTAATCGTCGATTCGTTCTCGTTGCCGCCGGTATCCTCGTCCCCCTGAACGGCAGCTTGCGGGCCCGTCGCAAGAAACAGGCTGTCCGGATTCCCGGCATAAGATTGAAACAAAGGCCCGAGCCCAAATTCGTTCAGCGGTTTGAACACATCGAAGCCGACTACCCAGCCTTGCTTCAGGTTGGCGAAATACGCCTTATGAATCATAACGGACGTCTGTAGATTGGTCAGCTCGGTCGACATCTCGCGCACCTTGACAAAGTCGTCTGTCGTCCACTTTTCATTCAGCGCCCGCTTGACCATTGGGGAATTCGTAAACTGCAGAGCCGATTTTTCCAGCGTTTTGAGCATTTGCTCGACCCTCATCTGCGTCTGAAGCAAAATCAGCATATTGCTTTCCTTCACTTTGTTCTCGATATCGTTCGAGGCGATGGAGTAGGAAATCAATCCGATCGCAATAACGGGAACGGTCGCGAGAACAAAACTGAACCAAAGCAGCCTGAGCGAATAGGTACGCATCCCTTACCCCCTTAAAAAATGATGAGTCATATAGGCAAAGAATGGCATAATCTAGACAAATCGTCAAAGATAACGGGTTTTCATTATTAAACATTACTGAGATCATGAGTACTTATCTGCTTAGAACCTGAGACTGAAGTGGTATGGTGCGAGCACCGAGGTTTTCCGTCGAATCATATAGAATAGCTTCATGTTATTGACCCGAAATGCATATTGCGGGAAATACAAGTTAACGTTTCGTGATTAACCAAATTATACTAATAATGATTTTGATGCCAAAATTATGAAAACAAATTAAGGGGGAACGAAAAAGGATATTTGGATATTCCGAACACTGCAAGCTCAATTTATGCAGACGTACTAGTGGAAGCTAAAAATCATGGGTATACTACATCTAGTGGAACACCTCCAACTAATATTGATAATATAATTGAAGATAGCTTTAGTGGATGGGGGTATGGCGGAAATGCTACTAATGAATACGTATGGGGTTTTAGTACTTTTGTAAATGAAATTGATAATGAGAGGCCATTATTATACAATCTTGGTACATGTTACTATAAGAATCACACTGTTTCTGTATTTGGATATAAAGAATATGATGTTGCTAAATTCTTAATGGTTAAAGATAATTGGTCTACTTCAACAAGATATATTCATTATCAACAAATGATAAATGAATTTGGCAGTGTGACAGTTTTTGAAATGTAGTCACTAATGAACATCTAGTCAGGAGTACATTTCCAAATTAATCCGGAAATGTACTAACAAGAAGGAAGGTGCTCCTGGTTCTAAAATGGAGAGGATATTTTGAAAAAAAAGATTTTTCTATTTATAATTACTGTAGTCATTATAATCGGACTATATGGATTTACTTATATCCCCAAAAATATTATTTCTATTCAACCAAATAATGTTTCTAAAATAGAGATATTTGATGGAAACCGTGGCGAATTAATAACAATAAGTAATTCAGAACAAACGGAGCATATTATATCAAATCTTAATAAGATAACTTTTAAAAAAGACAAGCCAAGTATTGGTTACATGGGATATAAGTTTAGAATGACTATTTATGATGATAAGGGAAGAAAATATAAAGAAATTATTATTAACAGTAATGAAAGAATACGATACCGTGGTTTCTTTTACATAGATGAATCTGGAAAGATTGATGAGGACTACATCAACGCACTTTTTGAGAAAGATGAGAGCAAATAGAATGTTATCAAACAATTCGTATAGTTATTTACTAACAAGCAGTATTTCCTTGTATCGGAAACTTCGTTAAATCCATAGTGCCGACCTTCTGCAAATGATTTTGGTGGGCTGCTGGAGTCGAGGTGTCTTCGGCGTCACTGCTCGCAATCTGCCATGGGACAACAAAAAATACCGCAAGCCCTAAACGGTTTGCGGTATTTTACTACTACAACTTACGATTTCAATTCGTTGTATGCCCGGAGCAGCGTGTGCCGGTTCAGCCGGATAAGGTGCGCCTCCTTCAGGCTGCGCTCGAACAGATCGTTGTCTACGCCAAGCTGCTCAAGCGTATTCGGACCGCCGACCTTGGCCAGCCAGCCCCGGATCATGTCCTGCCGCGGAATGCTGGCGATCGCTTCTTTGATTCGAGCTTTCTTGTCCGGGTCTTCGACCGGAAGCTTGTCCTCGTCCGCAAGACGGTGATACAAGCCGGATATTTCCGCGCATGCGACGCCGACTTTGGCTCCGTGTAAAATCTGTCTCCGGCCGGTTCGCAAAAACGACGTTTCCCAATAGTGGGACAAATGATGCTCCGCGCCCGATGCCGGGTGGGATTGGCCGAACAGCAGCATCGCAAAGCCCGATTCGAGCAAAGCGCCGGTCAGCAGCCGGATGCCTTCCGGCGTACGGGCGGCAATCTCGTCCACATGCTGAACGCAATCCGACAAAGCCTTGCGGGTCATGTCCGCAATGACGGGGGAATACGCTTCTCCGCCCGTTAACGCCCCGAATTCCCAATCGAACAGCGACGTATATTTGCCGAGCATGTCGCCGAAGCCGGCCGCGATAAGCGCAGGCGGAGCTTTCGTCAAAATGTCCAGATCCGCGAAGATCGCATCGGGGCCAACCGATTGGATCGTCTGTTTGTCGCCGCGCAAAATAATCGGTGCGCCTTTGGAATTAAAGCCGTCAACCGACGGTGCGGTCGGAACCGAAATAAACGGAATGCCCGTCGCATAAGCGGACATACGCGAAATATCGTGCAGCGTGCCGGAGCCGACAGCGATAATCGCCTCCACGCCGCGGGAGCGGACATCCAATATAAGCTGAATGAGCGACTGTTCGTCGGCAATGACGTCCCCCAGCTCGTTCGGCCGGATAATCGTTGCGCTTACCTCGATGCCTTCCCCGGAAATCGCCTGCTCCACGACCCTCCCGGCAATCCCGATGGTTGTCGCATCGGCTGCCACGATAACTTTCCGGTATCCTTGCTCCTTCAAGTAAGGCGCAACGCGGTTCAAAGCTCCCGCCTCCAGCAGGACCGGCCCGATATCGATGGCCGAAGGGTCGAAACCTTCCAGACGCGCCGCTTGCTCCCTGACATATGCCATTAACTCGCTCATCGCCAAATTTCCCTTCCTTCGATTATGAACCTTGCTTCAGAGCGGCCAGACCAAGCGCCAAAGCGCCGCATAAGCCCGCGTTGTCCCCAAGTCCCGGCGGAACGATGTAGCTGTCAATGCCGGATACGATTTCCGGTATATTCATATAGCCGTTCAAATTTTTTTGAACTTCCGAACGGATCAACGGAAATAACTGCTCCTGATGCATGACGCCTCCGCCCAAAATAATTTTTTTCGGAGCGAGCATCAGAATCGTGCTTGTCAGCGCTTGCCCGATATAATGGGCTTCCATCGCCCATGCGGGGTGATCGACCGGAAGCTCGCTGCCCTTTATCCCCCAGCGCTTCTCGATCGCCGGACCGGCAGCCATCCCTTCCAGACAGTCCGAGTGATACGGGCAGAAGCCCGCGAAAGCGTCATCCGGATGGCGTTTGACCGGGACATGTCCCCCTTCGGGATGCATCAAGCCGTGAACAAGCCGGCCTTCCGCGTAAACCCCGACGCCGACCCCCGTACCGATCGTATAATAAACGCAGCTGTCCAGATTTTTGGCGGCTCCCCACACCGCTTCGGAAAGCGCGGCCGCGTTAACGTCGGTATCCCAGCCGAACGGCAGGTCAAAAAACGTTTTCAGCGTTCCCAAAAAATCAAAGTTAGACCAGCCCGGCTTGGGCGTCGTCGTAATAAAGCCGTATTGCGGGCTGTTCTTATCCAAATTGATCGGTCCAAACGTCCCTACTCCGATCGCCTCGATCGATTTGTCTCGGAAATACTCGACGATACGAGGAATGGTGACGTCCGGGTTTTCCGTCGGAAAAGAGACCCGGTCGACGATTTGTCCGTCTTCCTTCCCGATTCCGCATACGATTTTTGTTCCGCCAGCTTCAATTGCGCCGATAAACAATAGCAGCACCCCGTTTTGATTAATATCGAATATTGCTGGAATAAAAGACAATCCCGTGTAAAAGTGTACCACATCCGGGTTTTAATTGGGGACAAAAGCGCTTTAAAAAGGCACGGATAACGAAGCCGCAGGCTTTCGCATCCGTGCCTTTTGCATCATGGAAGATTCAAATAGTGCTTAATGCCGGCAACGATCGCCTCTGCCATCCGATATTGAGCCTCTTCGTCGAACAACACTTCCACGTCGGACGGATTGCTGAGGAAGCCGGTTTCCAGCAAAATCGCCGGCATTGTCGTTTCTCTCGTGACATGCAAGCTTTGCTTCCTGACGCCTCTGTCCTTCAGTCCGGTAGCGGCGGCCAATTCCTTGTGCACGGCTTCGGCAAACGCTCGGCTGTCGTCCCGCGTATAATACGTTTCCGTGCCGGTTGCCGTCCCTTTCGGGTCGCTGTTCCCGTGGATGGAAACGAACAAATCGGCGCCGTTTTGCTCCGCGAACGCCACCCTGCCGGGCAGCGTCACATATTTGTCCTCCGGCCTGCTTAATAAAGGCGTAATATACGGTTCTTGGTCAAGCAGCTCTTTTACTTTCAAAGAAAGGCTTAAGTTAAGCTCGCTTTCCCATTTGCCGTTCACTCCTTTGGCTCCGGGATCTTCACCGCCGTGGCCGGCATCGATGACAACCGTATACGGCTTGTCCGGTACGACAGGCTGCTGTTCGGGCTCGTTATCGTCCGGATCCGGCTCCCATGCTTCGGATTGAGCGGGATCGGTCAGCACGATCCGCAACTGGCCGTCCCCGTTCTCCAGCTTGATTCCCGCATCCGCCGTCAGATCGAACACGAGCCTGACGGCGGGGGGATCGTTCGCAAACAGCGAGTAACGGACTTGCCCGGCGTAAGGATGATCCGGAAGGGAAAGCGCTTTGTCCGGCGCGTCAAGCAGCTCCGGCGCAAAATCCGCATCCGGAAGATCGAGGACGATACGCTGCGGGTTGTCGAGCTTAAACGGCTTGTCCGGCTCGACCTCTCCCCTATAAGCGAGGACGATGGCGCCTTCGTCGTCAACGGCTACCGATGTCACCGTACCGCCGGCGGAAGAAGTGCCGGAACCGGAATCCTCCGTCTGCTCCGGTTTATCCGGTTCCTCCGTCTGTTCTTCTTCCGGTTCCGCGGGGTTATCTTGCACTTCCTGCGTCAAATAGACCGACTTCGTTTGCTGGTCCCATTCGACCTTAAGGCCAAGCTGTTCCCCGACAAAGCGAAGAGGGATGAGCGTTACGCCGTTCTGAACGATCGCCGGGACATCCATCTGAACCGGCGATTGGTTGACCAATGCGCTTGAATCGTCGATTTGAAGAATAATTTCGTCATTGCCGTTATGTATCGTCACTAGTTTTGAAGCTTGGTTCCACTCGACCTCGTAGCCGATGCTCTCCGAAACGATTCGGATCGGAACGACGGTATACATCCCTTTAATCATCTGCGGTTCTACTTCGGATTTCAACTGTTCCCCGTTCAAATACAATTTCGGAACGACCGCGGACGGCCCGGCCAGTCCGATTCCGGGGAACAAAGACAACAGCATCGTTACGACAAGCAACGCCAGCATCAGCTTCTTCATCCTGCACCTCAACCATATTCTTTTTTATCCGTACAAACCGCTCGCCTGCGGGAATGGCGCCGCGTGACGGGCTAGGCGTACATGGGTAATCATACGTCGCTGTTTCTATTAAACAGACGCTAAATCTTGCAAAATGTTGCTTCTCCTGTCGATTCCTTCCTAACGCAAATTCAACATCGATAGACAAGCCTCCAAAGCGGCCTCCGTCTCCGTCCTTTGCCTTTTCAATTGATCGGGCGTCCACGGAACATCGCCGCCGCTTTCAAGATCGGCCGCAATCAGCCTCAGCATCCATAACGAGAAGATCGACGCAAAAAGAGCGTATCCCCGTTTGAATGTACCCGGGTCGGAAGGAAACCCGCGGAGGCCCCGCCGTTCGACGTAAACGTCGAGCACGCGCTCCCGTACGGAAGCCGTGACCGTCTTTGGAAATACGGGATGGGACAAATCGATGAGATGATACAAGTCCCAATACGGATAATTCGGATGAGCGTGCTCCCAATCCAATACGATCAACCGTCCATCCTTCACCGCGTAGTTGCCCAGATGCAGGTCTCCGTGGCACATAACCGTCTCCGGGGACGGCTTCTCTTGTTCCCACAGCTTCAGCACCGATTCGACCTCAATTTCATGCAGGTTCAGACGCCGCGCGAGAGCCCGGATAACCTCCGCCGCATCCCGCTCGCCCGGGCCTCCCGCCGAGCCGTCCGGGGACGGCTTTCGTCCGTCCTCCATCAGCTCGGCGGCCATCGCTTCGATGCCGGGCTTCGGGCCGCTTAGCGGCGCGTCCGCCCAGCGCGAGACGGGCAGCGAATGCCATTCGGCGACGGCAGCCGCCAGCAATACGGCGGTCTCTTCGCTGAACGAATGGTTCAGCTCGCCCATGTCCTCGAACAGCAGCCAGCCTCGGCCTGGCATGCCGGAAACGGACGACGAAGCTGCCAGTCTGGGAAATACGGGAGGAAACATGGGCAGCACATGCTCGTATACCCATGCTTCGCGATTGATAGAGTCGTCCGCCGGAAGCGGCTTCAAAATAAAGCTTTCTCCGGAGGCGAGCCAGACCCGTTCGACATTCCTGCCGTTTAATCCTCGATACAGCAGCTCTCTCCCGCAAATCCGTTTATCCCATCCTTCGGCCGGCCGTTCCATGCGAGCGTTCCCTCCCCGCGGCATAATTCCTTTCTATATTTCAAAGTAAAACATTTTTCCGCGAAGCTCAACATCTACTTGCCTCAAAAAATCTTCTTTATCCAATTTTTTTCGAGAGCGTACAACTTTCTTTGATTTTCCACGTCTATATTACCGGTATCTATTAATTATGACTCTAGTAGCAGAAAGGAACAATCTCGAAGTATGATGAAGAAACTGTCTTTGGCCTCATTAATCGCAATCCTTGTATTGGCGGTCACAATCGGTTCTCCTGCGCAAGCTGCCGGCGAAACAAACGGAAAAGAGCAGCTTGTCATTACAAAAGACTCGAATCAGCTGCTCCATAACGGAAGCGCGTATACATCGGCGAAGCCTGCCGTCGTCAAAGACGGCGTGACGTACGTCGCGCTTCGCTCCGTCTCCGACAGGCTGTCGCTTCAATTGAAATACGACTCGGCCGCCAAGCAATACGTCCTTACGAATACAACGACGGAAGTCCGGTATGCTGCCGGCAGCAGCGCCTACATCGTTAACGGAACGAGCGTAAACGGGACGGGAACGCCGTACGTATGGGACGGAACGCTGATGGTACCGCTCCGTTCGCTGGTCGCGCCGTTCCAAATTACGATGGCGGCGGAAGGAAAGCAAATCAAATTAAGCTGGTCCGTCAAGCCTTCCGCGAAATTCTCGGTCGGCCCGGCGGAAATTTATGCCGGCCAGACGGAGGTTATTTATACGGATCTTAGCGAATCGGATACGGAAATCGTTGACGAACAATGGACCAATAAACAAACCGTATTCGACGAACCCGGCGTTTATACCGTTTCCCGTACCGTCCAGGACGCAAACGGCGTCTGGAGCGATACGTATTCGGTTTCGGTAACCGTGCTGAAAGCGAACGAACCTCCTGTCGCCCGTTTCACGACCGACAAGGACAGCTACAAGATGGGCGAGCCGGTCGTGTACGAGGACGAAAGCACCGACGATTACGGCATCGCAAAAACGGAGTGGGTCAACAACCAAAAAGGCTTCTTTACGCCCGGCGAACAGACCGTTACGCTGAAAGTTACGGATAAGCAAGGCTTGACCACGGAATATTCCAAAACGATAACGATCGAAGACGAGTTGATGTACAATGCCCTGGACTTCAATCTGCTCTTCACCGACATCGGCGAAAAATTCGAGATCGATTCCACAAGCGTGCTGCAGCTTCCGCTTCTTTCGTATACGTCAACCAGCGGCGTGCCCAATACGCTCATTCGCGCCAACTCTCCGGAATCGATCGTCGAAGAAGGCATCTATTATGAAGAGACGGCCGGCGGCAACGTCCGTTTCCTGCTTCATAACATGAACCTGCGGGCGAATCCGGTCAATATTTACGTTGTCGCCACCAACGAAAATGCGACCGACGCAAGCGTCACGATCGGCAACGTAGGCATCGGCGGCCCGTCCACCTACGTATCGGCTACCGGCAAATCCTCGGTTGCCCGTTATTTGTCCGGTGAGCCGCAAAACAAGGAGATCGCCATCAAAGCCGGCGAAAGCAAGGTCATTTTGAACGAGATCAGCGCCGCTACGCTGCAGAGGGGAAAAGTCATTACCGCTCAAGCGGACGTGAAAACGACCGCTCCGATCAAATTTACGGTTGTCGTTCTGGACAAAGGCAAAGACGTATTGACCGAGCTTCCGAACCTATCCGTCCTGCCTTGGGATATGAAGCATGACCGCGGTACGTTCCTGAACGCCGACAAGCATATTACGATTTCGGAGCCGATCGGCGACACCGCTTCGCGCATGGCTTTGGCCGACAATAACTTCGACCCTTATCTGACCGGCGTCGACGCAACGACCGGAGAAAAGAAAACAAACGGCGGGAACTACGGCGTAAACTACTATATTACGCTGGAGCGGGTGCAGCCGAATACGCTGATCGGGCTTAATCCTCGCGGCGGCCATTACGGCGGAACGTTCCTGGTAAACGGCGAAGTGGTCTATACCACCAACAATTCCGTCGTAAACAGCTCGACGGAGGTTGGGGTCCTGTACCGCACCGGCAATACGGAGGAAACGGTAACGATCGTATTTACTCCGGCGTCCGGAAGCAATCTGCCGCTGAACCTTATTTTCGAGCCGATGCCGGAACGAATCGACTGAATATAAACTTGATCGAAATCCTTCGAGGATGAAGACGACAGACGGGCTGCACGGCCTGCCGATAATCGGCGGAGCCTGCAGCCCGTTCTTTGTACTCCCTATTTCTCATCGAAGCGCCTCGTCGCTTGCATAAAGAAACCGCCGTCCTCTCGCCAGAACTGCGACCGGCAGATGCGGGTAACGATCGTATACGTAGTCGACGAAGTAACCGGGATGCTCCGTATTGCCGGGAAACATATCGTAATGCATCGGCACGGTTGTCCGGAAGTTCGCCAGATGAGCCAGCTCGGCCGCTTCGCGGTAGTTCATGTTGCCGACGATGCCCCGATCGGTCCGGAAGACGTCCCGGCCGTTGATCGGAACAAACGCCAAATCGATATTTTCCTGCTTCAGCCTCTCGGGAAGACCGCCGTAAACAAGCGTATCGCCGGCATGGTAAATATGAACGCCGTTAAAACGAATCACATAACCTACATACCGATGGTAGCCATGTTCGTCCGGCTCCAGTTCCTCGTGCGCGGCCGGAACGGGCTGCACGGCCAATTTCCGGTTTTGGTCCACATGCGGCTTGCGGACGTCGGCAGCGGTTATCCGATTCGCCGGGACGCCGAGCTCAACAAGAACATCGATGCAGCAGCGCGGCGACATATAAATCGTCTCCCGCTTCTGCTTCGCCATGGCGGCGATTGCTGCGGGATCAAGATGATCGATATGCTCGTGAGTAATTAGGCAATAATCCGCATGGCGGATATGCTCCGGCTCAAGAAGCGGGGGGTAGCTTCTCTTTAACCCGTGCCGGCTTTTGAGTTCATCCTCCCCCATCGCAAACGGATCGATATAAAGAATAGAAGTTCCGCCCTTCAGCACAAAGCTGCCTTGGCCGAGCCACCATACCGCAACCATGCCGTACGGTACGGCCGTCTCCTCGATTTCCGCCGCCAAACGTTCCGGATTCCATCCTGCCCAAGACGTTTCCGTCATCCTCTCTCCACCCTTCATAGAAGCTACTTCTAATATGCTCCTTCTAATAAGCTCCTTCGTTAACCGATTGTAGTCCTTTTCTTTCCTTTTTCCAAGAGAATTCGCGTTCCGCTGGCCGCTTAGGTTGAACGGCGGCCGAATACAAACAGAAACGACTTTGCCTTCCTCACGGAAGACAAAGTCGTTTCGAATCATTCCCGGCTCCTTCGCCGATTGACGGCTACCGGTTCGACAGCTCGGCAATCTGTGCCGGAGTCAGCTCGCCTTCAAAAACTTGCAGCTCGTCCAATGCGCCCTTAAACGGCGCGTCCCACCAGTTTACGCCCAAGCTGAAGGCGCCGCTGTCCGTCGTGAAAATATCGCGGAAATTCGAACCCGTAAACTTCTGCTCGCCGTTTACGTAAACTTTCAGCGTGCCGTTGCTGACGGAGAACGCCAGATGCGTCCATTCGCCCGCGGCGATTGTCAGCCCGGTCGTTCCGTCATACCAGCTTTCGCTGCCGGACCATACCATTGTATTGTCACCTACGGAGCCTTTAGGCACAAGGCTCACCCAGTTGTTCGCGTCCCTGGCGCCGAAGAAGGTCGCCGTATACGTCGTCAGCTGCTCCGGCTTCACCCACAGCGATACCGAATAGTCGTTGCTTGCGATCAAGCCGTCCGGCAGTCGAATGCCGGAAGCTCCGTCGAACACGGCGGCTTGGCCGCCGTTTGCGCCTTCGGCATACGTAATCGTGCCGCCCGTGTTGTCGATCCGGTCGCCCGTTACTTTGCCAGCCTCCAGACTTCCGGTCGACTCGTCCAGATTGCCTTCAAACGAATACTTTGCCGTCAGCTCCGCATTGACATAAGGAAGCACCGTCACCGTAAAGCTTTTGGAAGCGGAGACGGATCCTTTCGTCACGGTTGCCGTCAACGTAACGGTCGCATTGTCCGATCCGGATTCCGGCCGGTTGACGGCTCCCGTCTCGGCCACGACGTCCGGATTGGAGGAAGTCCATACAATGGACGCGTGACGGGCGCCTTCGGTCGGCAAGCTCAAATCGGCAATTACCGCATCCGTATTTTCAAGCTCCAGATCGGCGATAATATCGTCCGCGATTTGCTGATCAGTTTTATCTTCCTGCCTGCTTCCCCAAACCGCAACCCCTTGCTCCGACATGGCCGTAAACGTCATGACGTATTGCTCCGCCATAGGATCCCAGCCGCGCACGAATACGCCGCTGTAAACTTGACCGTCGATCGTCAGCTCGGCTTCGTTATGGCCGGTTTTTTTCCAGGTGCCGGTCACATCGCCGCTAATTTTGTTGTTTTGCTCAAGTTTGATATAGGACGATTCGATCAGATCGCCGGAAATCGCTTTTCCATGATTGATAAACTTGTATTCGCCGACGATATCCTGCCTATCGACTTTCTCCAGCGACTCGCCCGTATAGCGGTATGGAGCCGCGACTGGCCAGCCGTCCTTGTTCATAAACAATTGATGGATGCGCAGCTCGTGCGTCTCGCCTCTTTGCGGGAAACGCGTATGGAACACCACGAACATTTTGCCCGTCTCCGGATCGGTATACACGGAGTTGTGCCCCGGGGACTTGTAACCGAATCCGATACCGGTTCCCGGATCGCCCACTTCGCGTTTGAACAGGAAATTGCCCATCAACTTGTTGCCGTAAGCCGCATGATCGACGTCGCCGGGCAGAACCGCGGCGTTGCCGGCAGCGTCCACGTAAGGGCCGTCCGGGTTTTTCGAACGGAACGTTCTCATGTTGTAGCCGCCGTCCGCGCCAAGCCAGCCATACGTATCGAACAGGTGGTAATAGTCGGTCTCTTTGTTGTAAACGAGATAAGGGCCTTCGCCCGATTTAAAGTAGCCGCCCGCAATTTTCGTTCCGAAATAACGGTCCACCATGCGGCCGTCCGCCGTCGTCGAATCGGCGCCGGGGTAAACCGCTTTGCCCGTTGCGGGGTCGAGTTCAAGCAGGAAAATGCCGCCGGACCAGGAGCCGTACGTGAGCCACAGCTTGCCGTTTTTGTCCGTCAGAATCATCGGGTCGATGGCGTTGGGATACATCTTGTTGTTATAGCTTCCGTCTTCGTTAAACCAATCGCCGTTTTCGCCCTGCAGCGCGCCCGAATCGATCAGCGACGAAAGATTGGTGTTCGTCCACTTTTTGTTTACCTTGCTGTTCGCGTCGTAGGCTTCCTCTTCGGTAAATCCCGAATAAATAATCGTATCGACGTACGTATAAGGCCCTTCGATGTTTTGCGATACGGCGTAACCGATTGCGGACCTAATATAGGTCGAAGACGTCGAATAATAAATCATGTACGCGCCTTGGGTGCCGTCTTCATTGATATAGTCCGGGTTGTAAAAAACGTCCGGCGCCCATACGGCGAAGCCGCCTTTGCTGTCCGAATCGTTTTCGCCCGCCCATGCGAACGAAGCGGCCAAGTTTTTGGACAGATCGCCGTAAATCGCGTTGCCCGGCGTCGTGTAGCCGTTCGTGAACACCGTCCAGCTCATCAAGTCGTTGGACTTGGCCGCCTCGATATGCGTGCCGAACACATAATACGTATCGCCGTCCTTCACAATGGAAGGGTCGTGAACCGATACGTTTTGGAATACGGGCTCCGTATCGCCAGCGTCCTCTTGCGGCTTTTCGCTGTTATAGCTCATCGCTCCTCCCCCCATCGCCGTCGTTGGAATAGTTAACATAATCATTAATGATAATGACGCAAGCTTGCTGCCGAAGCTCTTAATCATTTCGTCCATACTCCTCCCATCTCGTGATAAAAACCTCTTACAACAAAAAAGCGCTTACACTTTCGCGAAAAGCTGCTGCCGGCCTGTGGCGGCGAGACCGTTTCGCGGGGCATCCCCCCCGTTTCTCCGTTATCCTTATGGATAAGATAACAACATCATTAATTAATTCATTAACAAATTAATATTACTATACGCTCCCGCTTTTGACAAGAACCTGTTGCTCCGTTTTTGTTCAAATCGTTTAAGTCTAAGGACTATGGTAAAATTGCCTCTTCGAATGCTTTTAAATGAATTAACTATTTCTAATTAACTATTATTTAATGAGAAATAAAACCAAAGTCCTATATAAAATCGAGGAAAAATCTTGTAAGTTTACATTATACGACAAATATATATGGTCGTACGATAATGGCAAACCCGTTGAAAAACGGGGACGCAAAGCTACAGGGGCTAAGGCGAATGTACCGCTCGCTATGCCAGCCAGTTACCGAATACGACGGGATACCTCCGTCTATTCATACTAATGATTCCAGATGGGAGGTTTTTTGTGCTGCTTTTTTATATTGAATAAGTCAAAGATTACCTTATTAATTAAACACTGTTACTCAAAAAACAAGTTTTCGAGCTTTTTGTGGTTGAACTTAAATTTAAAGGAGGATACTGATGAGTAACTTCAAACAGAACGATACCTCTATTTCGGGATCTGCAGTAATGGAAAATGGGGCGGCGCCTTACAGTCAATATGCGCCGGACATGCATGTATCGGTCGGTTGTATCCCATGTACCAGAGCGCACTTGTCGTCGGTTTCCGCAGCGCTCAAGGAGGGGGATGCCGAGACGGCGCGTGAAGAGATCTCCGCACTGATGGAGTACGATTTGACGCCGGAGAAGCTGGCTGCAACACCGGATAAAGACCGGGAAGTATTAGCCAAGTATGCAGAGGCTATTTCCTCCTTGCAACAAAAGCTGGCCGAACGTGTGCCGGAATTGACGGCGATTGCTGCATCGCTTAAAGAAGCGATCCGTTTCGCCAGGGTGGACGGTATAGAGCATCCCGAAGTACAGATGCGGCTTGAACGTTCTGAGGAACTGGTGAATGGCTTGGAACGGATTCGTTTCGCGCCGGAAAAACTGCTGCTTCTGGATCCGAAGACGCGCGACGAAATAAAACAGGTGCTTCCGGAAATTCGCGAGGCTCGGCATCAGCTTGTGAACGGCATCACCACACCGGATGATCTTGAATTCGTAAGCGTCCGTTTTGCCGAAATCTCGCGGAAAGTCAACGTGAATCCGGACCAGGAGACATTGCAACTCGCGCAGAAGGAAGCGGCGGAACTGAATTCAAGCTTTCGCCGGGATGTACTTAAAGCTTGGGGAGGAAAATCATATGAGTCAACTAGACAATGAGACCGTGTATGGCTTGACAGCGGAATGCAGCATAGCCGACCATCGCCCTTGCGAGCTTGCCACCGTCGTCGGGATGGCGGCTGACATCAGTCAACAAGAAGGTATTGCTCTGCCGCCGAAGCTTAAATCCATCATGGATACGCAGACGATGACTGAGACCAGTGTACGGTTGGCGCTCCATGAATGGGCGAATACGATTCCTGAGTCGCAAAAAGAAATTGCCGCGGATTTGCTTCGTATCGTTGAAAGGGAATAATGCATTAACACCTGCCAAGTCAAAGCCGGCCAGAGCTTAACGTAAAGCTCTGGCCGGCCGCAATCAATAAAGTGCTATAGCGATCCTGATATCCTTATTTGGCTTTAATGTAGCCTTCCGCTTTCAGCAGCTCGGCGATCAGGACGGCGCCCCCTGCCGCGCCGCGAAGCGTGTTATGAGACAATCCTACAAATTTATAATCGTAAATCGAGTCCTCGCGCAGCCTGCCGACCGACACGCCCATGCCGCGTTCGATATCGCGGTCGAGCTTCGTCTGCGGTCTGTTTTCTTCTTCAAAATAGGTGATGAACTGCTTCGGAGCGCTTGGAAGGCCCAGCTCCTGAGGACGGCCCTTGAAGCTCCGCCAACGATCCAAAATTTCGTCCTTCGACGGCTTGTTCTCGAACGACGCAAATACCGTCGCCAAATGTCCGTCCGTTACCGGAACGCGGATACATTGCGTCGTAATGAGCGGCGCGCTCGCTTTCACGATTTCGCCGTTTACGACGCTGCCCCAGATGCGGAGCGGCTCCTGCTCGCTTTTTTCCTCTTCCCCGCCGATGTACGGGATAACGTTGTCCAGCATTTCCGGCCAGTCGGTAAAGTTTTTGCCGGCTCCGGAAATCGCCTGATACGTCGAAGCGACCACCTTGGTCGGTTTGAAATCGAGAAGCGCGTTAAGCGCCGGCACATAGCTTTGGATCGAGCAGTTCGGCTTCACGGCAATGAACCCGGTTGCGGTGCCAAGCCGTTTGCGCTGCGCCTCGATAACCTCGATATGGCCCGGGTTGATTTCCGGGATGACCATCGGAACGTCCGGCGTCCAGCGGTGAGCCGAATTGTTGGAGATGACGGGCGTGCCCGTTTTGGCGTAAGCCTCCTCCAGCGCCTGAATTTCGTTCTTCTTCATGTCGACCGCGCAAAACACGAAATCGACCTGGCCCGCAAATTCCTCCACTTTCGAGGCGTCCTGCACGACGATCGGCTTCACGTCTTCCGGAATCGGACCGGACAGCTTCCATCTGCCCTGCACCGCTTCCTCGTACGTTTTGCCCGCGGAGCCGGCGCTCGCCGCGATAGCCGTTACTTGAAACCAAGGATGCCCATTCAACAGCTCGACGAAACGCTGACCTACCATTCCCGTTCCGCCAACGATACCAACCTTCAATTTTTGTGCCATCGGAATTCCAAATCCTTTCCTTAGTTATGATCAATAAGTAAGAATACATGTTCCAAGCGAAGGTCTTCCCTAAATTACTATTCAAGCCGGCCGATTTGGTGTGCCGAAGCCGCATAACACGTATATAAACCAAATCGAGCTGCTGAAGCAACAATAAAAAAATCCCACCCCCAAGACTCGTGTCAGCCTCAGGGACGAGATTGTTATCCTCGTGGTACCACCCTAAATTCGTCAATACGTCGCCATATTAACCTCTTCGAGTACGGCATTGCCGCGCAACGCTTATACTCTAGCTCTGTAACAGGAGCTCCTGTCGCACCACCCTCCGCTTAAGCGAATTCCGATGCGCTGCTCTGAGTCTTTCTTCAATAAACAATTCTTTGCCCGTTCCCAGCCATCCGGGCTCTCTGTAAAAGAATTCATCTATCTACTCGTCTCTTCATCGCATTTGAAATGTTGCGAATATAATAACAAATATCGACAGAGAAGTAAATATGAAATTGTCGGTGCTACGCCAACCGGACGAGGCTGTAGTTTTTCTTGCCTTTCCGGATGATGATGAACTTGCCGCCGATCGCTTGTTCCGCCGCCACTTCAAACGCAAGGTCGGTGATCTTGTCGCCGTTCATCGAGATCGCGCCGTTCGTAATGTCTTCGCGCGCCTGGCGCTTGGACGGCTCGATGCCGAGCTCCACAAGCCAATCCACAATGTTTTTCGATTCCCGGCCCGCCTCGTACGTCGGCATCTCCTTGAAGCCCTGCTCGATCTCGTCCGCCGTAAGCGAACGGATATCTCCGCTGAACAACGCCGCCGTAATGCGCTTCGCTTGCTCCAGCATTTCCTCGCCGTGCACGAATCGCGTCATTTCCTCTGCCAGCGCTTTTTGCGCTTCGCGTTTATGAGGTTCCGTCTTCACCTTCTCCTCAAGCGCTTCGATCTCTTCTTTGCTCAGGAACGTAAAGTATTTCAAATATTTCACGACGTCGCGGTCGTCGGTATTCGCCCAGAACTGGTAAAATTCATAAGGCGTCGTCTTGGCCGGGTCCAGCCAGATCGCGCCGCCGGCCGTCTTGCCGAACTTCGTGCCGTCCGCTTTCAGCATAAGCGGAATCGTCAAGCCAAACGCCTTCGCTTCCGGCCCGACTTTTTTGCGGATCAAATCCAGGCCGCTCGTAATGTTGCCCCATTGGTCGGAGCCGCCGATCTGCAGCTGCACGTCTTCATGCTGGTACAAGTGCAGGTAGTCGAGAGACTGCAGAATTTGATAAGAAAACTCGGTGAACGAAATGCCCGTCTCCAGGCGGCTCGCCACGACGTCTTTCGCCAGCATCGTGTTGATGCTGAAGTTTTTGCCGTAATCGCGCAGGAAGTCGATCACGTTAATTTTGTGCGTCCAGTCGTAGTTGTTGACCAGGCGGACCCGATTGTCTCCTTCGGTAACGAACAGCTTCTTCATCTGGGCGGTAAGCGCCTCGACGTTCGCCTGCACCTGCTCCAGCGTTTGCAGCGAGCGCTCCGTCTGCCGGCCGCTCGGGTCGCCGATCGTGCCCGTCGCTCCTCCGATCAAAATAACGGGGCGATGGCCCGCCAGCTGGAACCGCTTCAGCACCATAAACGGAATCAAATGGCCGATATGCATGCTGTCGCCGGTCGGATCGACGCCGCAATAAAGCGAAATCGACTTCGTATTCGTCAATTCCCGCAATCCTTCGGCGTCGGTCTGCTGGTTGATGGCTTCGCGCCATTCCAGTTCGTCGATAATGTTCACTGCGTAACAGCTCCTTCAATCAAATTGGTTGTTCCAGGGGTAAGGTTCTTACTGTCGTTTCGGGCATAAAAAAAATCGCCCCTCGTCTAGTTCAGACATAGGGACGATCGTTATGACCGCGTTACCACCCAGCTTGCATGACCGACGCGGGAAACCGCATCTTCGCATGCCACTCTCGGCGAGATATCGTTCGCCGTCTCCGCTTGGCGTTACCCAAGATACTCCAGAGTGTAATTCGCAGTCCTTGTATGTATCAGGTTCCATCAACCCCTGACTTTCTGCAACAGGGACAAAGCTGCTACTTTCTCTTTCAACGTATTGCGCTATAAGATTACAGACAGTATAGCGAACCGCAAAATCGATGTCAATACGGCAAAAAGACAGCCGCCCCGCCTCCTTCCCCGTCCGGAAACGGGCCGATTCACGGCGGCTTGTTACCGGATATGGCCGCGTCCCGCAAGTAAATGAACCCCCCGGTTTACGGCTTCAATACGACTTTGATGCAGCCGTCCTCATGCCCGTGAAACATCCGATACGCCCGATCCGCCTCGTCTAGCGGCACCCGGTGCGTAATAATCGCTGTCGGATCGAATTCGCGATTTGCGATTTTGTCGTATAGTTCCCGCATATAATGGGCGGCCGGGGCTTGTCCCATCTTCAGCGTAATGTTGCGGACAAAAAAAGCGCCGAGCGGGAACAAATTGTAATTGCCGCCGTAAACGCCCGTCATTTGGACGGTTCCGCATTTGCGGACGGCTTTGGTCGAGATTTGGATCGGACCGAGCGTTCCGCCTTGCAGCTTTAATTTCTGTTCGATATATTCAAGCGGAGACAGCTTCCCGTCCATCCCTACGCAGTCGATGACGACGTCGGCCCCGCCGTGCGTAATCTCCTTCAAATACTCTCCCATGTCGTCGTGCTTCTCGAAATTAAACGTTTCTACGGCGTAGATCCGCTTCGCATGCTCCAGCCGGTAGGGCAAATAATCCACGGCGATCACCCGTTTCGCCCCTTTCATCCAAGCGAATTTCTGCGTCATGAGCCCTACCGGCCCGCAGCCGAGCACAATGACGGTGTCGCCGTCCTTGACTCCGGCATGATCGACGCTCCAATATGCGGTCGGGAGCACGTCGGACAGGAACAACAGCGATTCGTCCTCGAGCTCGCAAGACGGCGGGATGACGAAAGGCATGAAATTCCCGAACGGCACCCGCAAAAATTCGGCTTGCCCGCCCGGATAATTGCCGAATTTCTCCGAGTAGCCGAAATAACCGCCCGAATCGTAATGCGGATTGCTGTTATCGCATTGGCTCTCCAACCCATGCTTGCAGTATCGGCACTCGCCGCATGCCACCGTAAAAGGAATGACGACGCGGTCTCCCTTTTTGACTCGCGTCACTTCCGGACCGACCTCCTCCACGATGCCCATCGGCTCATGTCCGATCACATAGCCCGGCGGAAGCGGAAAATTTCCTCGATACAAATGCAGATCCGACCCGCAAATCGCGGTGCTCGTAATCCTCACCACGATGTCGTCCTTTTTCTCAATTGCCGCGTCCCGCACGTTCTTCACTTCAACCGTGTTAGGTCCCTGATACGTTACCGCCTTCATGATCCGTCAAGCCGCCTCCCTGTTCACTCAAGTTAAACAACGTTTATTTTGTTGAAAATACTGCCGTTTATTCGCCTTGCGCGAAAATGAGGAGACCGCTTGAAGAACAAAAAAGACGGGCGAAATCCGGTGTGCCGGTTACGCCCGCCAATCAATCGATTCAACTAAGATCGTATCAGTTCAAAATCTCTTCGATGCGCGCAAGCACGTCTTCGCTTAACGTGATGCCGGAAGCTTTGGCGTTTTCGGCCACTTGCTCCGGCCGGCTGGCGCCGACAAGGGCGCTCGCGACATTCGGCTGCCGCAGTATCCATGCAAGCGCGAGGTTGCCGACCGAAATGCCGAGCTCCGCCGCCACTTTTTCCAGCTGCTTCACCTTCTCGATTTTGTCCTCGGTAATGTTTTTGCGCATATTTTCCAGCTTCGCCGCGCGGCTGTCCTGCGGCAGATCGGACGCGGACGTATATTTGCCCGTCAGCAGCCCTTGGGCCAGCGGCGAGAATACGACTTGGCCGATGCCGGACCGTTCGCTAAGCGGGATGATCTCTTTCTCGATATACCGCTGGAACATGTTGTAAACCGGCTGATTGACGACGATGCGGTCCAGCAAATAACGGTCGGCGACGCCAAGCGCTTCCGCGATTTGCGACGCTTGCCACTCGCTTACGCCGACGTACAGCACCTTGCCCTGGCGCACCAGATCGTCGATGGCGCGAAGCGTTTCGTACAGCGGCGTCTCCGGATCGTGGCGATGGCAATAGAAAATATCGACGTAATCATGCCCAAGCCGTTTCAAGCTGGCGTTCACCTGCTCCGTCACATGCTTGCGGGACAAGCCCCGGTCGTTAGGACCCGTGCCCATCGGCCAGAACGCTTTCGTCGCCAGCACGTACGACTCGCGCGGATACGCTTTCAACGCTTCGCCGACAAGTACCTCGGCCGCTCCTTTCTCGTACACATTGGCCGTATCAAAAAAATTTATGCCGAGCTCGTAAGCCGTTTTAATCGAATGGATCGCGTTCTCCTTCTCTACGTAACCGCCGTATGTAAGTCAGCTTCCCAAACTGATTTCGCTTACCTTTAACCCGCTTCCGCCCAATCTCCGGTACTTCATTGCACATTCCTCCCTGGATTGTTATGGTTACCCTTTCATGATATAGCAATGCCTTAAGCTTGGGAAGCCCCGAACCAATCGGCAATCCGTTTCCGGTGTTCGGATTTGAGGCTTTCGAACTGCGGCCTCCGGTGGCCGTTGGCCCCCGACGGATGCGGAAAGTCCAGCAGGCATCTGTTTTCCGGGACAATCCCCTCGTTTATAAAATGCCGCAGCACCCCGGAGACGGCTTTGCCGAGCGGGATGACGAGCGCCTGGCCCACCGTCTCGATCTCCCAGCGGAACAGCCCGCATGCGAACCGGCTGAGCATAGGGGACTTCAATATTTCAGGGTTGTGTCCGGTATAATTGCGGCCTTTCGCAAATACCGGGTAGCGAACGACCGAAGTCGTATGCAGCAAATCGTTCCGGTTTTGAAAAAGGTCGGCGCTGCTGCGAAGCGATAATGCGTCCGGCAGTCCCAGCTCGTCCAGCATAGCGATCAGATTGCGGCGCATCGAACCGGCAAAGCTGGCCTGCCGCTTGGCCCGCCGGTACACCTCTTCGTCCGGCAGCCCGTTCAAGAAGTCCGTCCGGGCTTGCCTGATCGCGATTTCCATCTGCGTAAAACCCGGCGTAATGCCGATGATGAACACCTTCGCCTCCGCATTGACCGTATTAAACGGAATATAGTACATCTTCAGATCGTCCTGTTCTTCGATCAGCAGCTCGGGAACGAGCAAATCTTCCTTCGTCAGCTCCCGGTCCGGAAGGCCGGCGATATATCGGTTATATCGGTTTAAATCGATCATTCGGAGCACCCCCTCGCAGTACAGCTATTGGCCGTTCGAAATCATTTCGATCAGCCGGACCGCCGCTTTGCTTAAATAATCGCGCTTCAGCCAAATGACGGCAGAATTTGAAGCAGCCTGCGGACTGTCGATCCGATAGGAACGGATGCTCTCGCTGCGGTATCTGGCAAGCGACGTTTCGGGCAATACGGAAGCGCCGAAGCCGGAAGCGACAAGCTCCGCCAGCATGCCGATGTCGGAACATTCACCGATAATGGCGGGCGAAAGCCCTCTTGAATGGAATTGTTCCAACAGCAAATTATACAGCCCCAAGCCTTCGGTGCTCGGAAGAAGGAGCGGATACCCGGCGATCGTCTCATAGGAGACCGCTTCGGCCGCCTCTGGGGGCGTCAACGGCCCCGCTTCCCCGATCACGAAATAGAGCGGCTCTTCGCCGAGCACGACGTAATCGAATCCGTCCAAATCAATGGGGAGGCGTACGATAGCCAGATCAAGCGCTTTGTCCCGAATCAGCTTGATCAGCGTGTTCGTTTCGTTCTGCTGGATTTTGAACGTCACCTTCGGATAGAGCGCCCGAAATCGGCTGAGCGCCTCCGGAAGGCGGGCATCCGACAGCGTATTGACGCCGATGGACAGCTTCCCCCGTATGCCCAGCCCGGATTGCTGCACCTCCGCTTTCGCTTCGTCCATTAATCTGGTTATCGTGAGCGCATGCTCGTACAGCGTTTTGCCCGGAGCGGTCAATTCCAGATGGCGGCCGTTCCGGTGAAACAGAGGAACGCCAAGCTCGGTCTCCATCAGCTTCAGCTGCTGACTGAGCGGCGGCTGAGACATGTGCAGCCTTTGCGCCGCGGACGTGACCTGACGCTCCTCGGCCAACGCAATAAAATACCGCAATTGCTTTACATCCATTCAAGCATTCCTCCACGTCAAGCGCGCAAACGTTCAATCGAGTTCCATATGATTTTCATATGCTTTGGCAATGGAATAAATATTATTCATATATCTTATCCCATGATACCATATAAACGTTACATCGCAATGGAGGGATAATGTGAGCTATACCGCAATAATTGATGATGGAAAGCTGGGAAAACGATGATGCAAAAAATGAAATCAAACGATGGTATAAGCATACTGCTCGCAGGCGTGCAGTGGCTTTTCTTTTTGTTTACGAATACGGTGCTCGTGCCGCTGTCGATCGGCCATGCGCTTGGGCTGGCTTCGCCGGAAATCGCCGCTTCGATGCAGCGCTCGTTTATTTTGACGGGCTTGCTGTGCATCGTGCAGGCGCTTTGGGGACACCGCTTTGCGCTGATGGACGGTCCGGCCGGCGTCTGGTGGGGGCTTGTGCTCGGCATTTGCGCAGCGGCGCCGGCCATGGGTATGGATCTGGGCACGGTTGCCGCGAGCTTGACCGCCGGCTTCCTCATATCCGGCATCGTTGCGATCATACTGGCGCTGCTCGGATTTCTGAGGCTGCTGCAGCGTATATTTACGCCTATCGTCATGGGCGTTTATTTGCTGCTGCTGACGTTTCAACTGGCCAACACCTTTTTCAAAGGCATGATCGGCTACAACGACGACGACAAATGGGATTTGCAGGTGGCCGGCTTATCCTTGTTCGTAATCGTGGTCGTATCCTTGATCCACATGAAAGGCAAAGGGAAGCTCGGACAGTACTCTCTGCTGGGAGGAATTGTGGTCGGCTGGATCGCTTACGCTTTATGTTTCGGAAGCGGCGGCGGATCAGGCTCGGCGGAAGCCGGCACCGCGATGATCTGGCATTGGATGCCGTGGGGGACGCCCGTCTTCGAGCCCGGCATCGTCATGGTCGGCCTTCTTGCCGGCTTGGTGAACATGACCAATACGTTAACGAGCCTCATTGCCGCGGGCAGGCTCTATCAGCAAGAAGCCGGTCAAAAACAGTTCGTCCGCTCGCTGCTGATTACGAATCTGTTCTCTGTCGCCGGTGGCTGCTTCGGCCTCATTCCGTTCGGAACGTTCGCGTCCTCCATCGGCTTTCTGGAAAACACGAAAGTGCTGCGCCGTTCCGCCCTCATCGCGGGAGCCGCCTTGCTTGCGCTGGTCGGCATCGTACCCGCGCTGAGCGGATGGCTGGCGCAGCTCCCGCTTTCGGTCGGCAGCGCGGTATTGTTTGTCGCTTATCTGCAAATGTTCGGAACGGCCATCCGATCCTTCCACGGAACAACGTTTAACGCCAAAACGATATACCGCGTAGCTCTTCCGGTATTGACCGGAATCGGCATTATGAACGTTCCGGCATCCGCCTTTGCGGAATTTCCGCCTCTATTGACGCCAATCGTCTCGAACGGACTCGTCATCGGCGTCATCCTGGCCATCGCGATGGAAAACGCCATCCGATGGGACAAATACGAAACCAAGCCTTCCGGAGCGGCGGTTCCGCGGGAATCCGCTTCCGTACGGTAACAGGCATACGATATAGGGAGAGCCTTCCGGCTGCTCCCTTTTTTTTATCGAAAGAACGGCGTTTCGGCTTATTCCGCCGATTTTCCCCGAATTTTGACGCTTTATATTGGTCGCTTTTCGAATATCATTATTGTATATTATTATTCGAACAGAGAATTATAACCATTTTTAGGAGATGATTGAATGGGAACGAAACGGGGAATTTTCAGTTCGAAAAGAATTGTAAGCGCTATCCCAAGCCTGCTCGTCCTGTCTCTTGCGGTATTATCCGTTCCTGCGCATGCCTTCGCCGCTGCGAACATCTCATTCGAACGTATCGACAACGAAATTAACGAACAGGGAAGCCGGCTTGTATCCGCCGAAATGAACGGAGACGGCAACGAAGATATTATTGTCGCCGAATACGGCACCGGCATAAGTTTGATGAAAGGAAACGGGGAAGGCACCTTTCAAATTCCCGTCTTCCTTTATGACGGATCCGAACAGTGGCTTGCCGAAGAGCTAAACGATGACGGGCTGGCCGATCTCATTGTTTACAGCGGTTCAACGATACAGATTTTGCTGCAGCAACAAGACGACATTTTCCTCCCGGTCTCCTCGTACGAGATGGCCGGCGGCATCAACGGCATTACCTCCTCCGATCTAAACGGAGACGGACACGCCGATCTGGCCGTTGCCAACCGTTCAGGCCGAATCGTGTACATGAGAGGATATGGAGACGGTACGTTTGACCTCGCCGGCCAAACCGAACTCGGCTCCGGCCGGTTCCCGCTGCCGCCAACGATCGGAGATTTCAACGAGGACGGCAACGCGGACATGCTTGTCGGAAGCCAAGCAGGCGGCACTTCCGAAGAAAATCCGCACATTGCGCTATGGACCGGCGACGGCGATTGGTCTTTCGCCCCATCCCCTCCTTATTCCGCCAGATCCGAAGTAACCGCGTTAGCCGCAGAAGATTTTAATGGGGACGGTCACTTGGACGCCGTATCCGGGCACCCGGGCAGCGCCCCCGAATTATGGCTCGGCAACGGCGACGGCACGTTTCAGAGCAGCCCGCTGGACGGTTCGATCTTCGAGTCCGGCGTATCCATGCTCGATACCGGCGATTTCAACGGAGACGGCGTGACGGACTTGTTCGCGGTCGGCGAAGGCTCGCGCCGGTCATTCTCCGTGGCTTACGGCAACGGCGACGGCACGTTTCAAGCCCCGGTCCACGAAGAAGATACGGACGAGGAGATTCGTTATTACGCCATCGGCGATTATAACGGAGACGGCAAATCGGACGTCGCGCTTTCGTATGCGGATCAATTTACGATTTCCGTTTACATGGCCCGGGGCGACGGCCGGGCGAATGAGGATATCGCCCGGCCGGTATGGCCGGACGATCATGACCTTACCGTGACGGGTGCTACCTACGATTCGGCCGAGCTGCATTGGACTCCGGCCAGGGACAATGTCGGCGTAGAAGCTTACGAGCTGTATCAGGACGGGCATCTGATCCGGACCGTGACCGGAGCAACCGCTTCCTATCGGGTAACCGGCCTTGTCCCGGAATCGTCTTATTCCTATCATCTGGTGGCCGTTGACGCTGCGGGCAACCATAGCGGCAACAGCCGGACAGTACGGGTGACGACGCTTGCCGAGCCTGCAGGCAGCGAACCGTAACACAAGCATTCGACGATGTTCGGCGGGAGCTGTTCCGGACAACCCCAACAAGGCTGCCGTACGGCGGCAGCCTTGGCATTTACAATATGCCTTAAGCGCGAAGAGCGAATCGTTGGCTCGTTATCCGCCAACGCAAGACCGGTTATAGGCGGCGATTCGTTCGACGGCTTCGGCGACGGAATCTACGACTTCCGTCGCTTGCTTTTGGATGTCGGGGTGGCTTCCGCTCATTGCAAAGCTATGTTCCGTTGCCGCAAACATGGATAAATCGTTGAACGAATCCCCGATGCAAGCCACTTCGTGCGGCCGCAAACCCAATTCGTTCATGAAGAGCGACAGTCCCGCTCCTTTTGAAACGTTTACCGGCATGACGTCAAGGCAGTCTTTATCGGAAATAAACGCCTCGATCCGGCCTTCGAACCGTTCAAGCAATTCGTCCTTCAACCGAAATAATCGATCCAGCTCGCCGAAATAAACGATCTTGCAGCATCTGAGCTCATCCGCCCTCAAGGCCTGTTCCATATCGGCGCGCACGCTGCAAGGCGTTAGAATCCGCGATTCGAACGGAAGCGACTTCTCGTTTCGTTCTTTTATATAATACGAATCGTCCGTGCAATGGACGAAGTTAACGAAATCGGATCCTCTCGTCGTTTCAAGAATACGGCAAGCTGTTTCCGGCTCAAAATCGGTGGAGGCCATAAACTTGCCGCCTTTCCTATGCACGGTCGCCCCGTTTTGGCCTATCACATGGTAACAGTCGTTAAACGGCTCCATGACAATTCGAATTTCGGAATACATTCTGCCCGACGCGATGCACAATTCGTATCCTTCTTGAATCGCGGCCGCAACGGCGGCGCGGTCCCTGTCGTTCATCCGGCGCGAATGGTCCAATAACGTGCCGTCCAAGTCGCTGACAATCATTTTAATCATCGTCCTCATCCCCCGATACAACCAATAATTCCACGTGATGCTCCGCGAGCTTCTCCATCATGTCCCGGCTCGGCTTCCGGTCGGTAATCAACAGGTCGATAGAGTCCAATCCCGCGATTTTGTAAAACATTTGATCGCCGAATTTCGTATGATCGGCCAATACAACGACCTGCTTGGCGCGTTTAATCATCTCGTGTTTGACGACGCCGTCTTCTTCATGCGGATAAGACAAGCCGTCTGCGGTAATGCCGCATGCGCCAAGAAATAATTTGTCCACTTGGTAATCGGCCAGCTTCTCGATCGTCGATTGTCCGAATAAAAACCGGTGCTGCGGGTGCAGCTCCCCGCCAAGCAAATACGTTCTGACGGTCTTTTTCCTGGACAACACGTCCGCTATATCGATGGAATTGGTGACGGCGACGACCTGTTCGGCGGACAGGTTTTCCGCGGCGAATTGAACCGTGGTCGATGCGTCCATCATAATAAAATCGCCGCTTTTCACAAGCGATGCGGCAAAATGCCCGATTTCGCGCTTTTCGTCCGATTCCCTTACGAGCCGCTCCTTATATTCGTATATTTCCTTCGATTTTTTGGGCAATACCGCTCCGCCGTGCGTCCGGATCACGAGCCCAAGCTCCTCCATCTTCAATAAATCCCGCCGGGCGGTATCGCGCGAAACGCCGAATTGCTGGCAAATTTCTTTAATGTCGATTCGTCGATGGCGGTTCAAATGCTCCATAATTCCGCCTATCCGTTCCTCTTGAAACACGAATGGGATCTCTCCTTCCGCTCGTTGTTCCGAACTGCATCAGTCATTCGGCTTAAGTCATTTTGCGTTATTATAAGCAATCATACATCATTATGAACTTATACACCAGTGTTTGTCGTTTATTTTGCAACAATGACTTACTGAATCCCAACGCTCAACGCGCAAAAAAAATGTAGAAGGGCTATGCCGCGAAGCCTTATTCGGCTCGGGCATAGCCCTTTCCCTTTCGGATAAAATAGTCCTCACCGGATTAAGATTCCTCTCCGCTCCCCCGGCTCTCCGATTCCAATATTTCGTTCAGTCGCTCCTGAATATTGCCGGTGCATACGCCGCCATGATACGCGATAACCGTTTCGATAACGAGCTCCCGGAATTTTGCAGCCGACTTCAACGCCAGCCGACGGTCCAGCGTGAAATTCGGGTCGAACGGCCGCAGCTCGCCGTCCTGCGAGGTTAACGCATCGCCGGTTATTAACGTTTTGCTCGGAATATGGTACAGCGATATATGGTCCGGCGTATGTCCGGGCGTATAGATCACTTGGATGCCGCCGGCATAGGGCAGAACATCCCCGTCCTTAAGCGTAACGTCCACCTGTACCGGAGGAGCGGTCACCTTGCTTTTAATAAGCGGGGTTTTGCCGGTTAAATAAGGTACGGCTTCTTCATGGGCAAGCACCTGCACCGTTCCCCCGGAAGCTTGCACGAGCTCGGGAAGGCTGCCGATATGGTCGCGGTCCTGGTGCGTGATGATGATTTTCGTTATGTTCGCGAAAGGCACGCCTTCCCGTTCAAGCACGCTCTTTATAAGCTCCGACTGGCCGGAGAGCCCCGTATCCACGAGAATGGCGTTTTCCCCGTCCCACAGCACAGCCGGATATACGACAAACGAGCCTCCGTTTACGTTCATATCCAGTTTGATCGCTTTAATACCCGCGTTTCGTTCACTCATTTGGATCCTCCTCTCGTTGGAGCGGCAAACCGTTCCAAACCCATCATATCACGAATGAATGAAATTCCAGAACGCGTTTATTATAAATTTACACTCGTCATTTATACTGGTGTCATAGCACCGCGATTTGAATTTATCGAAAAAGGAGCCGTCGCATGGGTATTCATACGTATTTTCTATCGTTAAACGATTTAGAGCGTATTATTCGCTGCCCCGGTAAATTTAAATTCGAGGAACATAGCGTGTCCGCGCATTCCTGGAAGGTCGTTCAATACGCCAAAACGCTGGCGGACATCGAAGAAAGCAGAGGAGTGGCCGTCGATTGGAAAAAGCTTTATGAAATTACGAGCAGCCACGACTACGGCGAAATTTTTATCGGCGACATCAAAACTCCCGTGAAGCATCATTCGCTTGAGCTTAGGGCCATGCTGCAAAAGGTTGAAGAAGGGATGGTCGCCCATTTTATCGACGAGCATATTCCCGAGGAATTTAAGCCGATCTTCCGAAGGCAGCTGCGAGAAGGGAAAGACGATTCGGTCGAAGGCAAAATACTGGAGGTTGCGGACAAGCTGGACCAAATTTACGAAGCGTTTGCGGAGCTCCGGCTTGGAAATCTCGAAAAAGAATTTGTCGTCATGTACCGCAACGCGTTAATCAAAATAAAAGAAATCAAGCTGCATTGCGTCGATTATTTTTTTGATTCGATTTTGCCGGATTTGGTGCAAGAAGGGTCCAAGTCGCCGATCGATATCGAGCAAATTACGCGGGAGGCGCTGTCGTCGTAAAGCGGCCGGCGCCGACTAACAGCGTTATAAATTCAAAAAGGGCTATGCCCCAAGGTCTTGCGACCTCACGCATAGCCCCTTTGGAACCTCTTGATGATCCGGATTATCGTGACGGCCAAGCTCCGGTAATTACCGCAACTCGGCGGACATGCTCCACTGCTGGCGATCCAGCCCTGCGATCGGATCGTTTAACGCAAGCGCCGTACCGTCCTCCGACACCTCCAGAGCCTTCCCGTTGTGCACCGATGTAATGGTAGCCGTGCCGTTCTCATTGCGCTTAACGACCCATCGCTGGTTGTTGTAACCCAAGTAATCGTACAATTGAATTTTATTCTCGCTTGTATTCAAATCCAGCGCTTTCCCCCCTTCCATCCGGATCGAATAAGAACCATGCTCGTCTCCTGTCGGGACGAACACCCACGCCGTCAAACTTTCGCGATGAACGGTTACCGGCTCTCCGTTTTGATTTTCGGCCGCATATAAGGACCTGCCGGAAGCTTCGTTTGAAAGAACGGCCGAGGTTAAGCCCGCTTCCTGCCTATCGGTAGCCTGCACATTCTGGTAGACGGCTTGCCCCCCGAACACGTTGACGCCGAAATGCCCTTCCGCAAAAGTGCCGTCCATAACGTCGATAACGCTTTGGCCGTTAACGTAAATTTGGATATGAGGGCCGTTTGCTTCTATTTTTACGTGATAGGCTGTTCCCCGCTGAATAAATGCAGGCACTCGCCCTATAACCATGCGGTCCTCGAAATATCCGCCGATTTTATAGAACAGCCGGAAAGCCTTCATATTGGGATCGAGGTTAAAATAATAGCCGCTGCGCCCGTCTTCGCTCGCCCGGAACAAAATAGAGCCCGCACCCCCGTCGCTGCCAAGCGTCATATCGGCCTCATAGATAAAGTTGCCGGCTGTCTCCCGCGCTACATAATTGGCATCGCTTGCGTAGCTTCCCCGGATTCCGTCCTTCGTCGTTATCCAGCTCGATGACGACCGATCCCGCTTCCAGCCGGTCAGATTGGTCACAAATTCGCCGTCGTACACCCGTATGGCGGCGCTTGCCGAGGCCCGGCCGTCCCGGGTTGAAACCGTGATGACGGCTTCCCCTTCGCCTTCAGCCTGCACCGTCGCTTGGCCGTTGCCTGCGGACACGATTCTCGCGATGCTTGAATCGCTCGAATTCCATTGCAGCAGCTGCTCTTCGTTATCGTCCAAAGCGCTGCGCTTGCCGTCAATTGCCGCATATAACGTATCGCTTTGACCGACGGAGAGCTCTCTTGCGCTTGTGTCCATAACGACAGCGGCGGCTTCATCTCGATCGTTCCAAGCGTCCGCAAGGGCGTGCACTCGCAGCGATATTATCTTGACCGGCCCGCCTTCGGCATAGAAGCTCATCCCAAGGCTTGCGGGATCCGGAAAAATAACATCGGAGAAAACGACTTCGCCGTCGTTTGCAAATGCCTCGACGGAAGATTCGTCGACTAAAATGTTCATCTTGATCCGGTTGGCCGCCGGCTGAAGCGGCGCTTCATGCAACGTCGAGAATAGGCTGGAGAAGTCCGTCGCGCCGGACAACGAGCGGTCTATAAATACCCGCTGTTCGGCAATTCGGTAGCCGATAGTCGTCCGGTCGCCGTTCGCGCCTTCTCTTACGTTAAAGCCGATTTCCGTTGCGGAGCTGTCTGCAGGTATTTCAATTTCCGCTTCAATCTCGTAAGCCCCCGAGGTCAAACCTGCAAGCGGATCGGACATTTGCGAGTCCGCCCATAGGTTTTCGGACTGAAAAAGCTTCGACCTTAATGAGCCCAGCTCCTGTATGGGAGCCTGGACAAGCCTCGGTCCGTCGCCGGTATTCCTTAGTTTCACTTCACGCGGAACGGTGAGCTGTCCCTTCCAGCCAACGGTAGGAAAAGCGAACGGATAATCCCAGTTCGTCATCCACGCAATCATAATCCTCCGGTTATCCGGCATGTTGGAGAAGGACATGGAAGCGTAAAATTCCTTGCCATAATCGGTCTTTAACACTTTGCCGGCCGGATTGTCGTTTATGAACTTGCCCTCCGCGGTCAGCTGCCCGACGAAATATTCGGCGTCGGAGCCTTGGGTCGCGGGATTTGCGCCCGTACTGATCATCAGCACCCATTTCTTCTCGGCGCTTCCCTCCACGGTCAATTCAAACAAGTCGGGACATTCCCATACGCCCCCGCGGACATAATCCCCGTATCCGAAGCTGTCGGTGAACGTCCAGCTGATTAAATTCGTCGAAGTATAAAAGCGGATATGATCGCCGCCGGATACGACCATTACCCAGCGCCCGTTGGCCTCGTCCCGTACGACCTTCGGATCGCGGAAATCCCATCCGCCCGGATCTTCTCCTTGCTTGCCGGGATTGTCGATTACGATCGGATGCTCCTTCGAATAGTGCCAGGTTCGTCCCCGGTCGGTGCTGTAGGCAAGACCGATGCGTTGATTGCCGTTATACGCGTCGGGATTATAAGAGGTATAATAAGCCAGCAGCCCGCTGCCCCCCGACCCGCCGAACAGCCCGGAGTCATTATTCAAGTCCGCTACGGCCGAACCCGACCATACATGTCCAAGCTCGTTCCAGGGCAGAGCTGTCGGAAGGCGCTTCCAATGGACCAGATCCTCGCTGACGGCATGCGCCCACGTCCCCCCGTCCTGGTGAAACAGATGATATTCCCCTTCGTAATAAACAAGGCCGTTAGGATCGCTCGCGGAACCCCGGGCCGGCGTATAATGATAGTCCGGACGATACTTTTCCGTATAATAATCCGAACTTGCGGTCATATAAACATTTTGGAAATAGGCATGGCCCGACAAAACCGCAAGCCCGGCATATCCTTGTGCGTAGCTGTTGTCGGCAGCCTGCACCGCGGCATCTCCGTAGCCGTCTACGAATACGGTGATTCGGTTTCCCTTTGCAATAATTTCGAGGTGATGCCGCACTCCTTGCAGCGATGGATAAATGCGCGCGGATGCAGCGATCACCGTTCCGTCCGCTTTCTTCAACTGAACGGCGATGCCGTCGCCGTCCTTCACTAATGCGGCTAAATAACCTGCCGACCCGTCGCTGCTCATCCGGAAAGCAAGAGCCGCTTCGGACTGCCCTTCATCGAAGGCGATATCGCCTTCGTAAACGATATCGGTTCCCTGCCGGTCAAAAACCTGAACCGCCGGTTCGTCCGTCGCTCTCCCTTCCAGCCCTTTTAGATCCGGCTCCCATTCTCCCGCCTTCGACGCCGTCGATCCAAGATTGGCGTTCAGCTCGCTCACTTTAATATTTTGAAATAATGCCGAGCCATTGTATACGTTCAGCCCAAGCAAGCCTTTCGCGTATGCGGCGTCTTTCACATCAATAATAGGCTTGTACCGGCCGTCCCAATAGACCTTCAGGCTGCTTCCGTCCGCAATCACTTTCAGATGATAGATTTCGCCCTTATGCAAAGCGACTTGCCGTTCTTCCTTTAGCCCGCTGTCGCCCGCCGCGTCTCTGAGGCGGATTAATTGCGCGTTCGGCACGATCTGCAGCATATACGAAGCCCACCCGTCCGCATTGGAACGGAATACCAGTGTCGCATCGGCTTCCGGATCTATTACTTTCACATCCGCCTCGTAAATGAAATTATCCGAAGCGACGCCCGAGATCGCCATGACGTTCTCCTTCTCGTCGGAGGTCAGAAGCAAGCCCTCTTGCGTCGCTTCCATCCTCCCTGCTCCGCGGACTTGCCACCCCGTTAAATTCGTATGGATATTGGATGCGCTTTCAAAAATAGCCGGCCCCTCCTCGGTTTGCGTATTTGTATCGAGTGCCGCCGCCTCCGCATTCCGTCCTCCTGTCGGCAAAACCGCTGCGGCCGCTGCGGAAAAGGTTACAAGCAGAACGGTCATCAGAACGGAAAAGCATTGCACCAGCTTCGCATTCATCCGTTTCCCTCTCTTCATCAAATTTATTCGATGCCCGGCTTGGCCGGTAGGAGGGGGATTGCCGCCTATTGCCTTCAATCCCCGGCAAGCCAGCCTGCTACCGCTATTGCCACCTCACGATACCGCCCCGCTCGTCCGCGCCCGCTCATAAGCCCGGAGCCCAAGCGCCAGCGCCCCGCATAACCCGGCTTGCTGCCCGAGTCCCGGCGGCACGATGTAATGCTCGATGTCGCTCTTGATTTCTTCAGCGCTGACATATCCGTTCAAATTGCGCCTGACCTCCTCCCGAATAAGCGGGAACAGATGGGCTTGCTGCATGACGCCTCCCCCGAGGATGACCTTCTCCGGCGAGGTCATCAGAACGGCGGTTGAAACGGATTGCGCGATATAATAGGCTTCCATCTCCCATGCGGGATGGTCCGGCGGCAGCTCGGCCCCTTTCCGTCCCCAACGGGCTTCGATGGCCGGGCCGGACGCCATGCCTTCCAGACAATCCCCGTGATACGGACATAAGCCGGGAAAATCGTCTTGCGGATGCCTCCGGGTCAGCATATGTCCGCCCTCCGGATGGACAAGCCCGTGTACCAGCCGGCCTTCCATATAAACGCCTACGCCCACTCCGGTTCCGATCGTGTAGTACAAGCAGCTGTCGACTCCTTTGGCCGCCCCCCATACGGCTTCTCCATAGGCGGCCGCATTGACGTCCGTGTCCCAGCCGAAAGGGACGTGGAACGACCGCTTTAACGTTCCCAGAAAATCAAACCGTTCCCAGCCGGGCTTCGGCGTTGTCGTGACATAGCCGTACAGAGGGCTTCCGGAGCGAAGCCCGATCGGCCCGAATGAGCCGATGCCGATGGCGTCCGGCCGCTTATCAGCAAAATAGGCGATAACCTTGCCCATCGTAACGTCCGGACGCTCCGTCGGGAAGCTTATCGAATCCTCGATAAGCCCGTGTTCGTTGCCGATGCCGCAAACGAATTTGGTTCCACCCGCTTCAATCGCTCCTATACGCATAATCGCCTTCCTTTCCAGGTATGTTGATCTAAACTTCGGATAGCAGAAACTTAAAGCCCAAACTCGCCCTCAAGGGAATTCCCTTTCTTCATTCCGTTTGGCTTGGTCAAGAGGTTCACAGGTTCAGCCCGTATAGCGGACTTAGCCCCGATTCCGCGGCGTTAGATCGTAAACGCTTAAAGCATCGATGACGGCATCGGGACGAGCCGCAAAAAAAGATATTCCCGCCGCGTCCGTATCCGGATAGATCAAATCGGTAATAACCGCTTGCCCTCCGTTGCCGAACACCTCCACCGAAGCCGCGTCCACGAAAATGCGCAGCTCCATCACCTCCCGCGCTCCCGCGAGCTTAGCGGCATGGATGCCGGAAAACCGGTCATGGAAGCCGCTCAGGCCGGATTTGGTACGGTCGACGTAAATAGCCATATCCGAGTCGTCGAAGCCGACAACCGTCTCGTTCGAGCCCCCTGCTCTAACCTTGAAGCCAAACGCCCCGCTTATCGGCAGCCGCGCATGGATCTCGCAGCTGACCAGCTGCAGCTTCCGCAGCGCTTCCTCCGCTTCTCTAGCCGTGGCGCTTCGAAGCGATAGGACCGGCTTCCGGACAGCCTCCAGCTCGGCGACCGGTTTCTGTACAAGCGTCGCAACGCCTTCTCTTGTTTCCAAAGCAAGCTCTCTCGGAATCGTCATAGCGCCGCGGAACCCTTCGGTCGGCGTTTGATTCGCATACATCCAGTTGCTCATCCAGCCGATGAAGATTCGTCTTCCGTCCTCCGCGGGAATATCCGACCAGGTCACGCCGGCATAGTTATCCCGGCCATGGTCGATCCATCGGACTTGCGCCGAAGCGGCATCCGGCGTGAACGCGACACCGTCAAAATCCCCCGTAAAATACTGCGTCCTCGATCCTTCCGCAAACGCGGGGTCCGCCCCGATGCTCACCAGCATCACCCATTTCGTCCGTTCGGCGTCGCCGTCCACCGCAAGCGGAAAAAGATCCGGGCACTCCCATACGCCGTCGTGGCAGCCGATGCCGCTGCCGAATTCGCTTCCGAACGTCCAGCTCTTCAAATCCGGGGAATGATAAAGGCATACCGTCTGGCCGCAGGCGACAATCATCACCCAGCGGTTGCTTTCCCGATGCCAAAATACTTTCGGATCGCGGAAGTCGACGTAAGACTCGTGCGACAGAACCGGATTGCCCTCGTATTTCGTCCAGCTCCTTCCTTTGTCGGTGCTGTAAGCCAAGCTTTGCCGCTGGATCGGATGGCTTCCCTCCGCCTCCAGATGGTGAGTAAATATGGCGACCAGCCCCGGACCGTCATCAAAGAAACCGGTCGTATTGTTCCAGTCCACTACCGCGCTGCCCGAAAAGATCATGCCGTGCTCGTCCGGCGCCAGCGCGACGTCCAGCTCCTCCCAGTTAACGAGATCTTTGCTGACGGCATGGCCCCAATGCATCGGCCCCCAAGTATCGCCCTGCGGATGGTGCTGGTAAAATAAATGGTACTCTCCGTCAAAGTAAACCATGCCGTTAGGGTCGTTCATCCAATGAACCCGCGGCGAAAAATGATAGGCGCCTCGAAAGTTTTGTTTAGCCAATGTCGACATAACCGTTTCTCTCCCTCGTTTTCTATTCTCGTTCCGATTCCCGTGCTTAGCCCTTGGTCGCTCTGTCGTAACCGCTTTGCTTGATTTCAAGCCATTCCTGGAGACCGAGACGGTCCAGTTCTTGTAAATATTCGTCCCATTGCTCGTCGATTTTGCCGTTCTGGTACCATTCCGTGCGCATTCGGAGCACGTAAGCGAAAAGATCCGTTTCGATCGTCGTCAGCCGGTCCAGCTCTTCGATGGAATTGAATACGCTTGGCATGACGTTGTCGGCCTTCATATGCGGCACGTAAATATTTTTAATAATATCGAGCCGTTCCTTGGCATCGTCCGGCATCGTCGTATACTTGCCGTAATAAGAATCCAAAATTGCGAGAGGTCCGCCGATGCTCGTTTTTTCGCGCAGCTCGACGGGCGCGGTGCCTTCCAGCGGCAAATGCTTCAGCATCTTGTTCGCTTCGTCGTATTCAAAAATATTTTGCTGCGTCGTGTCGCCGTAAGTTCCCCAGTTGTTTTGCACCGACTGGAGCGGCTCGTAAAGCTGGTCCACCCATTTGGCCGTTGCTTCCAGATTTTTGTTCGCGCTCGTTACGACCATCTTGCCGCGGGCGAGACCAAGTCCGTTCGTGCGGGCAACGTTCTTCTCCCCGTCGGGCCCGGCAAGCGGAGGCATGACCTCATACGAGTCGTTGGCGCCCGTAATATTGGCTTTATCCCACGAGAAGTATAGTCCGTATTTATGATCCTTCCCTTTGGCCAAATAAGTGCTCCAATCTTGCGTATACGCTTCGATATCGATAAGCCCCTCTTGATACAGCTCGTGAATGAATCGAACGGCTTCCTTGTAGTCTTCTTGCGCCGCCGTGAAAATAACCTTGCCGTCGTTGGAGACGACCGCATGGTCGGGGTTCTCGCCAAGTCCAAACGATCCGAACAAGAAGGTCAAATCCTCGGCTCCCGGCTTATTAATGAAGGACAACGGAATTTCGTCCGCTTGGCCGTTGCCGTTAGGGTCCTTCGTTTTGAAGGCGATAAGCACCTGCTTCAGCTCCTCCGTCGTGGTCGGCATTTCAAGGCCCAGCTTGTTCAGCCATTCCGCGTTAATCCACGGCATGCTGTCGACCGACTGGATTCTTTCCTTGCCGCTGCCAAGCTCTTCGATCCATGGGAACGAATAAATATTGCCGTCCGGAGCGGTGATCATGCTTTTATATTCGGGCGCCTCCTCCAGCACTTTTTTAAAATTCGGCATATACTGCTCGATCAAATCGTTCAGCGGGATGATGGAGCCATCCTTCGCAAGCTTCAGAAGCTCATAGTCGCTGTAATCGGCGTTAAAGATGGCGTCCGGCAGATCGCCGCTGGCAACGGCAAGATTTCGTTTCTCGACAAAGACGTCCCGGGTGAAGTTTTTCCAGTTGATATGTACGTTCGTTTTCTCTTCGAGCCGTTTGTTGATCAGCTTCTCGTTCGGATCCGAAGGAGCGAGCGGAGAGCTTTGCGTAATAAAGTTCAAGGTGACTTTGCCGTTTGGATCCTGCGCCTCGCTGGCCGCCCCGCTCCCGCCTCCGTTGCCGCTGCAGGCGGACAGCAGAAGCATGGACGCAAGGGCCGAGAGCGCGCCCGCCTTCGCGTTAAACCCGAATTTGCCAGTTGTTTTCATAACGTGTGACCTCCCGAATTTTTTTAGTGGAATAACGGTTTCTATCTGTTGCTTGGCCAAGCTTATGTAAAGGCCGGCTCCTACTTCAAAGAACCGACCATCACACCTTTCTCGAAATACTTCTGGAAGAACGGATACATGACGATCAGCGGCAAGCTGGACACGACGATAGCCGCGTATTTAATAATTTCCGACAATCGCTTCAGCTCCGCCGCGGCAAGCTGGTCGCCGATCATGCCCGGCTCCACCTGGTTCTGGATCAGAATCGAACGAAGCACAAGCTGCAGCGGATGAAGATTCGGGTTGTCCAGATAGATCATCGCATCGAAATAGGCATTCCACTGCCCGACGAAAGCGTACAACGCAAGGACGAACACGATCGGCTTCGACAGCGGCAGAATGACTTGGCCGAACACCCGCATCTCCGACGCGCCGTCAACGTTGGCCGCTTCCTTCAGCTCCACGGGTACCCCTTTGAAGAAGGTTCTGGACAAAATAATGTTCCAAACGTTGACCGCCCCCGGAATAAGGACGGCCCAAGCGGTGTCCAGCAGCCCCAGATTTTTCACCAGCAAATACGTAGGCACAAGCCCGCCGCCAAAAAACATCGTGATCAAAAAGATCGTCATGATCAGCCCTTTCCCTTTCAGGCGGTTGTCGGACAACGCGTAGCCCGCGCACACGGAGACGGCGACCGTAAGGAAAGCGAAGGTAACGGAATATAAAACGGAGTTTCCGAAGCCTCTTAACATAGCCGGGTTGGTTAAAATCTTTTCATACCCTTCCAAGGACCAGTCCGAAGGTTTGAAAGATAAGCCCCGGCTCAGCAGCACGGACGGGTCCATAAAGGAAGCGACCGCGACGTAAAACAGCGGCACGACGATAAGCAATACGGCAATTGCAAGGAAAATGCCGTTCAGGATAAGCAATAACCGGTCCAGACCGGAGTGTTTGACAGTCATTCTCGCAGCTCTCCTTTCACAGTCAATACAGTCCGTCGCCCTCGTTCAGCCTCTTCACGATGAAGTTGACGGCTACGAGCATGATGACGTTAATAACGGAATTGAACAGTCCGACGGCGGACGAATAAGCGTAATCGCCGGATTGCAGGCCGATTTTGTACACATAAGTCGGGATGATCTCGGATGTCGGAAGATTCATCGCCGTTTGCATCAAATAAGCCTTCTCGAACCCGATAGACATAATCCCGCCGGCAGCCAGAATAAACACGACGGCCATAATGGGCCGGATGGTCGGCAGATCGATGTGGCGAATGCGCTGAAGCAGGTTCGCTCCGTCCAGATTGGCCGCATGATGCAATTCGGGATCGACATTGGCGAGCGCCGCCACATAGATGATTGAAGCCCAGCCTGCCCCGGTCCAAATATCCGACATTATGTAAATGGCTCTGAAATACTCCGCCCGCGACATAAACATGACCGGTTCGCCCGTAAACCAAACGATAAGCTGGTTGATCGGGCCTGTCGGAGACAAAAAAATAAACAGCATGCCTACGACGACGACCACCGATATAAAGTTCGGAGCGTACAGAAATAGTTGAATGTTTTTCTTAATGGCGGCGTGCCTGACCTGATTCAGCATAAGCGCAAGCAGGATCGGAACCGGAAAGCCTAAAACAAGCCCAAAAAAGCTTAATTTAAGCGTATTCATGAAAATCGCTTCGAAATTTGGAGAAGACAGGAACTTCTCGAAGTTGTAAAATCCTACCCAGTCGCTTCCCAGAATGCCCTTAATCGGACTGAAATCCTTGAAGGCGATGACAGCACCGTACATCGGGCCGTATTTGAAAACAATCGTCAAAGCAAGCGCCGGCGTTAGCAAAAGATAAAGGAACCAATGCTTTCGCAAATAATCCATGAATGCGCTTCCTTTTTTCGCCGCCGTTTTCGCCTGTTTGGCTTCCATCGCGTTATCCAACGGCTATCCCTCCGTTCGTTTACAAAATTGAATGAATGTTTGTGCAGTATGGACTTTCAGCAGCAGGTATTTGCGCTTGCCGCATTTACAATTTATCATCCCGCCCATTGTCCGTCAATACATTTTGTAAATTTAATATTGTGCATTTGTTTACTAAAAGCATTAAACATTCTCGTGATTTTGTAAATATCCCCCGTTAATCCGTGATATATCCAAAGGGTCTAGGTTGAGATAGTGACAGGATACTTACCATTTTTTCGCGCCTCTTGCTCTATGATCCATTCCCGATTCGAAGGATTATAGGGCATGAACATTCATCGCACTCGTTTTGTAACTCGAATTGTGCATTTGTAAACTAGTTGTTGCTATTTGTTGAAAACTATTATACATTGGAATTACATATCGAAATGAATCAGGCTGCGAATCTCGCACTTATAAAATACAAACCTGGCAAGAGGTGAATTCACATATCTATGGCTAAAGAAAAAGTAACCGTTCAAGATATCGCGGACGCGCTCGGCATATCCCGAAACACCGCCTCCAAGGCGTTGAACGGAACCGGAAGCATTCCCGAGGAGACTCGGAACAAAGTCATCAAAAAGGCTATTGAGCTCAAATACAAGCAATTCGCGTTTTTGGACAACGATCAGCTGTTATCCAAGCATACGGGGAACATCGCGTTATTGACGGCAAACCTGCCCAACGCCTCGCATTTCGGCTCGGCGCTAATAAGCGGCTTGGAGAAGCGGATCAGCTCCGAAGGCTTCAATCTGTCCTTTCACATTATCAGGGACGTCGATCAGGCTTCCTTGTCGCTGCCCGTTAACTTCGACGCTTCGAATGTCGACGGCATCATTTGCATCGAGTTGTTTGACAAGGCTTACAGCGAGCTTATTACGAATTTGGGAGTGCCGACGATTTTCGTCGATTGCGCCTCCACGATTTGTTATCCCGACTTTAAGGCGGACATTTTGCTTATGGAGAACGAACGGAGCACCTACCAGCTGACGAAGAAGCTGATAGAGGGCGGTTACGACAGCTTTGGGTTTATCGGCGATTACAACCACTGCCTCAGCTTTAACGAGCGCTGGGTCGGTTTCAACCGGGCGCTCACGGAGGCCGGCATTCCGCTGGATCTTGACCAATGCATCGTCGACGACGACCGGCTCTTTTTTTCGAAGCCGGATTGGCTGGACCAGCGCCTGCAGCAGATGAAGCGGCTCCCTTCGGCTTTTGTTTGCGCCAACGATTACATTGCGGTGAGCTTTATGAAAGCATTAAAAAACAACAACGTCTCCATTCCCGAGGACGTCGCGGTATGCGGTTTCGACAACGGACCGGAGTCCAGAATCGTTGAGCCCCATCTTACGACCGTCCATATATACAGCAACGAAATGGGCGTAAAAGCCGCGGAAATGCTGCTGTCCAGAATCAACGATCCCGCTCGGCCGTATCAAATCGCTCATATTTTTACAAAGCCGGTTATACGGGAAACGACTCCCCGCATCGGCTAGACGGCGGATTGCAAAAGGAGCCGTTCAGAGAAGCCATGGCGCTGGCTTTCTGAACGGCCCTAATAGACTCGCCTCATTTCAATTCACGACAAATTCGACAGTGACCGGCGTTGCCGGGTCGAGTGTGTTGCCGTCCGGGATCGTGATCGTAGTCGTCGTTACGGTAGAAGTATCGCCGGATTGGATCATCGCGTTAATATAAAGACTATAGAACGCGAATGAACCCGGAAAAGCGGTGGCTGCCGTACCATTGTCGTCCGTGAACGCCGTGGCGGCGATCGCAAACGTTGCGCCCGTGCCGGTCCCGGCTCCTATCGTCGAATTAAATCTTCTGGCTGCCATAAAAGGCTTGATAATAGGCATTTCATCTTCACTCCTTATGGAACCGGATAAAATCCATCTTCCCTCTTTCAGATCTTACGATTATGTGATGCGAGATTCATAGATTTTGTAACCGGCGTTTATCCATTGCAGGATTAGGCAATTGAAGTGATTTGCACCGAAAAACGAACCATTTCAAGAATGATCGGACTGCCTTGATAGATGACCCCGCCCGCAGGCAGAATTACGAGCGAGTCCGGAGTGACATCGAACAATCCGCCTTCCTGTAACATTCCGTTAATGTAAACGTTAAAATAACCGTTTGGCCCCAAGCTCATCAATCCGGTTGCCGGTTTGCCGTTATCGTCTGTGAATTGATTGGCGGGTATGATTTGGAGGTTATCGAGATCAAGATCCGAACCTGCAATCGTAAAATATCTCGAAACTGCCGGAATGATGGTCACTTCGGGAATATTGACCGGCCCCGGCGGGCCTTGTATTCCTTGCAACCCTTGAGGACCTCGTTCTCCCGGCAGTCCCTGTATTCCTTGCAAACCTTGAATCCCTTGCTCTCCCGGTGCTCCTTGTATGCTCTCCCAAGTCGGAGGTGCCGATGGATTCGCTGTCTCCCGGTTATGTTGGCGCAAGGCACTCGTAAATCGGGTACACGCTTTATGCCTAGCTTTTCGTCTGGATTTCTTTTTTGTCACAACGCGCTTTTTTCGCCTTTTTATTCTTCTTGGAGGCTTTTTTGGGGCGCATGTTTTCTTATGAATAACGACCCGGGCCATTTCAACTCCTCCTCGAAAGAACTATTGTATATACTATGTCATTTCCAATTCCAAGAATGGACTTCTAACCAGGTGCAAGTAGACTTAAACTTTCATCCCATTATATGATATTGATTGATCAATAACTTATCCCTGCATAAAAGCGGCTACCTCTTGCTCTTCTGCAATTCGCGAACGGTTGCCGCAATGCCGACCGCCGGCCTCGTAACCGGAACTTTCCCGATATAACGTTCGTATTTTTCCCCGCTTAAGCGCAGCGGCTCCTCCGTTAAATATAGCATCTCGACAACCTCCTTCATAACCGGGACAAACAGGCCGAGCAAAGACAAGCCGAATCTTCCGAGCGGGATGACCGGTTTCCGCGTACCGCTTGCTTCACGGGCGATGCGAACGATCTCATGGCCGGATATGACGTCCGAGCCGGGAATGTTCCAGTTCTGCCCGTAAGCCTGATCGCGGCCCGCCAGCTCCACGACCATGAAAGCCGCGTCCGGCAAATAGACGTATTCGCGCGGAACCTTCATATTGCCGATAAAAAAGGCCATTTTGCCCGCGGCGATCGCTTCGAGCGTGCCTCCCAAATAAGAAGCTTGATTCGCGGTCGGTCCGTAGTAATCCGGCAGCCGAACGATCATCGCGCGGGCACGATTCCATCGGTTGCTGAAAATCATCTGTTCAAATGCAAGACGAACTTTGCCTTTCTTCGTATGCGGCTGTTTGGGATGATCTTCGGTCACTTTGTCGCTCTGTCTGCGTCCGTAAGGGTAAATCCCGTCTATAGCGACGACCTTTAAGCCCAGCCGATCGGCGGCCTCCATGATCGCTTCCCCGAGCGGAATCAATTTGCTTTCCATCTCATGGTACGGAACGTTTGCGCAATGGAACATCACGTCCGCTTCTTTCGCCGCGGCTGCCACGTCATCCGGCCGGAAAGCGTCCCCGACGGCCAACGTCAAATGCGAAGGATTCCCCATCTGCTTCGCAAGGACCTCAAGCTTTTGCCGGGAGCGGCCGAACGCGATCGTAGGAACCCCCCGTTTGACTAATTCTGCCGCAATAACGGCGCCCGTTCCGCCTGTAGCTCCTACCACAATCGCTTTTTTCATCATACATCAACCTTTCCTTTGTAATTGATTGATTACTAACTTGATTTCACTATAGCATGTTGTTAGTGATTAATCAATAACTAATTTTCAAGACGACGATTTTCGCCGTATCAGTCGTCTTTCTTCATCAGTTCAGGCATATCGAGCGCCGATGAAATATTGCACAGCATGCCCCTTGCCAGAAACAGGAATGTCCGCTCCTCCGGGTTCCGGATGCCGTTCTCGCGGAAAGCGTTCAGCACGAGCAGGCGCACTTCGCGAAATCCTTTGCGCATGGCCTCCCGAATCGGTTCTTCTTGCATCGTCTGGGCCTGCATTTGCAAATAAGTTTCGTTCATATGCATAGCCAAGATGTCCTCGTACGCATCGATGAGTTGACGTTCTAACTGTTCCGGCTCCGTTGCGGCTGCAATCACCTTCCGGAAGGAGTGAATGATTCTTTCCCATGAAACCTCCAGCGCGCTCAGCAGCAAAGCTTCCTTTGTAGCAAAAAAACGAAAAACATACGGCTGCGATATTTTCGCCCGTTCCGCAACCTGTGCCGTAGTGGCGCGATAATAGCCGGTTTCCGCAAACACTTCGATCGCCGCCGAAATAATTTCCTCTTTCCGATTCACCGTCGTCTTTTCATCTCTAGCCATTTTTTATGCTCCTTTTCGATTAGTGACTAATCAATAACTTCTTAATTCGAGTATAGCTAAAATATCGGAAGGATGCAATTCACACGTTCGTATAACCGGAACTGTTCATGAGCGAAGGAACAATTAAAAATTATTTAAAGAGACAATAACGAATAACCCCCCGACCGGATTTGTGCCGGGACAGGGGGTTTTTAATTTGGCGTACGTCAATGACCTGCCGCTTGCCGCTCGGGAGGACAGCAACTGAATCGTTTTTCAAATCTCCGCCCGATTCATTTCGTCGCACATGTAGAGAAAAGCGCCGACGCCGTGCAGATCGTTTTCGCTGGTCGGCCGGGCGATGTAGTGAGCGTAATCGCCGATTCCGGTGCCGATGCAGATCTGTCCGATGATCGCGTTGCCGTCCGCATCGAACTTCACCGTATCGATCACTCCTTGATAACCCTTCCGCGCATGCTCCATATACTTGGCGTCCAGATAGCCGAGCCGGACCGCTTTGGCAATGGCATGAACATACAATGCCGTACAGGAGACTTCCCGCCAATTATCCGGCCGGTCGCCTTTGTCGACGACCTGGAACCATAATCCGGTCACGGGATCCTGATATTTCGTCAAGGCGATAAGCAAATCTTGAAGAATGCCGACCATTTCCGCTTTGTCCTTATGATTGTCGGGCAGGTAGTCGAACATCTCGAGCATGGCGACAGGGTACCAGCCGATCGCGCGGCCCCAGAACTCCGGAGCCAAGCCCGTAACGGGGTCGGCCCAACGCGCTTGCTTGGTCTCATCCCACCCGTGATACATCAGGCCGGTGACCGGGTCCTTCGTATGCCTCGCCATCAATATCGCCTGATAAGCCATCATGTCGAAATATTCGCTCTCGCCGAACGCACTCCCGAAACGGACGGCGATCGGCCCCGCCATATACAGCCCGTCCAGCCACATTTGATTCTGGCAATTTCCTTTATGCCAGAAACCGCCCGACGGGTTCGTTCTCCAGGATTTCAAGAGCGGAACAAGCGTATGCAGAGCTTTTTTATACCGTTCGTCTCCCGTTTGTTCATACAGGTTAAAGAGAAGCACGCCCGGCTGAATATCGTCCAGCTCGTCGGAGTTGTACTTCTTGATGCTGCCGTCCGCAAGAACGTGGCTGTCCACCCACCGTTTAATATATTCATAATACTTTTGTTTGCCGCTTGCTCTCCAGCATTTTTCCATACCGGATAAAAAAACGCCCTGATGGTAGTGAAAGCGGTCCGGCGGAAGCTTCTCCGGCTCAAACTTGTTCATCAGCGTGTCGCAAGCCTTTTCCGCCCATTCAAGCGGGGTCATTGCAGCAATCATCTCGTTCATTCCTCCTTTTCATTTACAAGTTTATAGTAGCACTTCAATATGTACGTTTTTTGCGGTTTTCCGCGAATTCTTCTTATATTTTGCGAGGATGGATAGAAGTCGTATAATAGAATGGATCAACAGGAGAGGATGCGGGGGGATATGACGGGAGAAGAAACGATTTTTTTCGGGAACGCCGAGGATTTCTCGGTATCCCACCGGAAGGCGCAAAGCCACCATATGCCGGCCAGCCATTTTCACAGCACGTATGAAATCTATTATTTGATGTCCGGCGAACGGGAATTTTTTATTAAGGATCGCACGCTGGTCATCAACGAAGGCGATATCGTCATCGTCGCTCCGAACGTCCTGCATCGGACGACCAATGCGCCGAAGCCGAAGCATGAGCGGTTAATCGTCAACATTCACGAGAGATATATGGCCTTGAACAGTCCTTACGCCGACATTCTGAAGCTGCTGCTCGAGAAGGAATACGTCATCGTAAAATGTTCCCTGCAGGACCGGCTGACCGTCGAGGCGCTTGCGCAAGGGATTATGAAGGAAACAATGGATAAGAAGCCCGGCTTCGAAATGTATGCCCAAACGTTGGTTATGCAGCTGCTCCTTATATGCTGCCGGCATGTGAAACAAAACAGCATGAGGCCGCCGGAATCGCCAAGCCCCATGCATGAAAGAATTTCGGAGATTGTCCGTTATATCAACAGCCATTATATGGAGGACATGTCGCTGCATTTGCTGGCGGAGAAATTTTACGTCAGTCCCTATTATTTAAGCCGTTTTTTTAAAGAAGCGACGGGCTTTACGTTCGTCGAATATTTGAACAGCGTCAGAATCAAGGAAGCGAAAAAGCTTCTGGAGCAGTCCTCCATGAAGGTGTACCATATCGCCGCAAAAGTAGGCTTCGGCAGCGTAACGCATTTCGGCCGGGTGTTTAAATCCGTTACCGGATACGCGCCGTTGCACTTTCGAAAAGGCAAGTAGCGCTCTAAAGATTAATCCACCTTCAACACGATTTTTCCGCGGCCGTGCCGGCTTTCGATTGCCCGATGCGCGTCGGCCGCCCGCTCCAGCGGGAATACCTCCCTGATATGGATGTGCAGCTTGCCTTGCGTATGCAGTTCCGCCAGCTCTGCCAGGCGGGCTGCCGAACGTTCGCCCCGGACGACGCGAAGCCCAAGCTCCTCCACAAGGTCGTAGGCATAGAAGGTGCAGATGCGCTCCCTGTTCTCGACTAATTCGACCGCCGCATACAGCCCTTCGCCTCCGGCCGTATCGAAGGCGCAATCGATTCCGTCCGGCGCGATGTTCCGAATCCGCTCGGCTAATCCTTCCTCGTACGTAACCGGGACGGCGCCGAGCGAACGGACAAAGTCATGGTTGTTCTCGCTCGCCGTGCCGATAACCGTCTTGGCCCCCCACTCCTTCGCCAGCTGTACGGCGATAGAGCCTAACGAGCCGGCGGCGCCGTTGATCAGGACGGTATCGCCCGGTGCAACGCCGATCGCCTTCAAGGCGATATAAGCGCCTTGGCCGTTGCCGGTCAATCCGCCGGCGACTTCCCAGGTCATCGTTCGGGGCTTCGCGACGATCTGATCGGTACCGGCAACCACGTATTCGGCATAGCAGTTTAGCATGGCAAATCCAAGCACTTCGTCGCCTGCGGAGAAGCCGGTTACGCCGTCCCCGACTTCGTCGATTACACCCGCGAATTCATTGCCTGGAATTTGCGGCAGTTTTACGGTCACGCCATAAGACGGCGTCCAGCCGCTGCGGATCGCGCAGTCATAATGCTGCACGCCGGCCGTTTTGACGCGCACCCGAACTTGACCCGGTCCCGCATGCGGATCCGGCACCTCCATCGCCTTCATGACTTCCGGTCCTCCAAACGAAGTAAATGCTGCAGCTCTCATTTATAGTCCTCCTTAGTTTTAGGTCAGAATGTTTAACGGTGCTGATTTGCTTCATGAACGAAGCCGCTCACTCGCCTTTTTCTCCTGCGGTCTTTTCGGCCGAACTGAAAATAATAGAACAATAAAATCAGCACATGCAAGACGGCCAGAACCAAATAAATATTGCTGTAAACGTACGCGGCCGGGCTCGTATTGACCGCATTCCAGCCGAAGCTTGCGCCCCGATCGACACTTGTGCTATAGACGCTTGCGGAAACGGCCCCGGCAATAAAGTTCAGCATCGACAAGAGTCCCATCCCTACCCCGATCTGCTCTTGCGGCAACGCCCGGGATATCGTATTCGACAGCGCGATCATCATATAGGATAGCCCCACATTGCCCAGGATCAGAAACAAAGCCATATAGGCCGGCGAGATGCCCGCAAAGGATGAAAGCAATAGGAAACAAGTCAATAACAGCGAAGAGGCCGTGTAAAAGACGTAAGGATTCCCTTTTTCATCCGCCAGCTTCCCCGCTTTCCGGCCCAGCATGGCGGTCGTGACGGCAGCCGGGACCATCGCGAAGCCGACCAGATGCGGGGCCAGATGATTGACCTGAGTTAGCAGCTGAGGGCTAAGAAAAGAAAGCGAGTAGCCGATTCCCGAGTTCAGGAATGCCATCGCAAGCACTAGCGTATAGCTTTTATTCCGTAACAGTTCGAGCCGAATGAACGGGTTCGCCGAGAAACGGATTCGGATCATAAACAAAACGAATAGAACTAGGCAGCCGATAAACGGAAGCCACGTTTCATTCGTAATCGCCAGCAGCAGCAGTGCGGCCGTTCCGGCAAGCAGTCCGCCGCCCAGCCAATCGACTTTGCCCGCTTTGCTGCGTTCGTCGTCCAAATATTTGCGATAATAGGGCAACGCGATCAATGTCAAAAGCGGAATGCAGAACAACCATCGCCAATGGACGATACTCATGAGCAACGAGGCGACAACCGGGCCGATGGCGCTGCCGATCGCCAAGCCGGTCATCGATAATCCCAAAGCTCTCCCCCTGCTCTCCGGCGGAAAATAACGAACCGGGATAATGCCGCTCGTTGCCGGAATGACCGCCGCCCCCGCCGCCTGCAAGATTCGGCCGAGCAGAACCATCCAGTAAGCTTGCGCAGCCAGGCCGATCATCGAACCGACGGAAAAAAAGATCAAGCCGAACGTCAGCAAATCTTTCAGCTTGTAGATGTCGGCAAGTTTCCCGTAGATGACCGTTCCAATGGCATAGATTAATAAAAACGCTGACGTGACCCAGCTCACTTGAGCGAAAGTAAGCTGAAATTCCGCACGAATTTCGGGCAAAACGATATTAAACATCGTCGCACTCATGACGGAGACGACTAGCGTGAATGCGAGAACTCGAATGAGGCGTTCTCCTGTTTGCCGCTCGGCGCCGCTTTCCATTTTTTTCATCCTGCTTTCTGTAAGCTTCATTCTGAAGAGTCATGTAATTGAGGCAAGGGCTTCTTCCCGGGAAGGCTTACATTACTCTTGCATAGTTTTATTTTATTGCGGATAATCAATATATAAAAATATATCTTGTTATATGTAATTCATTCCCTTGAGTATATAAGGAGGCCAAAGATGGAGCTGCTGCAGCTTCAATACTTCCGAACGGTTGCCAAATTGGAACATATGTCCAAAGCGGCGGAACAACTGCGTATCGCCCAACCGGCTCTCAGCAAGACGATCGCCCGGCTGGAGAAAAATCTGGGCGTGCCGCTGTTCGACCGGGAAGGCAGGCAAATTCGGCTCAATACGTTCGGCAAGGCGTTTTTGAATAAAGTGGAGGCGGCGCTTGCGCTCTTGGAAGAGGGGCAAAAGGAAGTAGCCGATCTCGCCGGCTTGGAGCAAGGAAGCATTCACTTAGCGACGTCTTCTCTCGATCGTTTGTCGGAACCGCTGAACGCTTTCGTTTCTCTGCATCCGAATGTTCATTTCCGGATCACGCAAGCGTCTATGAACGAGATGGCCCGTCTCATCGAAGCCGGCGAAGTGGATTTTTGTTTTACTCCTTTGCCTATGCCGAGACCGGATTTCAGCTCGATGTCCGTCCTGTACGAGGATGTTTATCTGGCCGTTCCGCCCGGGCATCGATTATCGGGACGCCGGAGCGTCCGTTTAAACGAAGTGGCTCATGAACCGTTTATCGGTTATAAAGAAGGCTTCCATTTTCAAATCATGAATGAGGAATTTTTGCGCGCGGCGGGAATATCGCCGAGCTTCATCTGCAGAGTGGACGACGCACCCTCCATCGCCAAGCTTGTCTCCGCCGGACTTGGGGTTGCGCTCGTCGGCAATTGCGGTGGCCCGAATTCCCCGCTTCATCTGCTGTCGATCGAATCTCCGGATTGCAAGCGCCATTTCCAAATCGTATGGCATAACAAGCGTTACCTGTCGAAAGCCGCCCGTTCTTTCATCGATTATGTGTTCGAGTACTTTAACCGAAAATAATATTTACTTCGCGGCATGCCGGCTATACCATTCATTGGCTTCCTGAAGCACCTCCGTGCCGCCGGCCGCCATAAACTCGCTCACGAATTCGTCGAAATACTCCAAAGGCTTATCGCCTGTAATGATAGAGATATAAGCTTTGTTTCTGAGCTTTATTAATTCGGGTCCGTATTTGATTAACGAAGGGGTCGCCACCTCCAGCGCATTGTAGATGCCGTCCTGATCCAGCCTCAAGGTTGCGGCCCATTTCTCCCTTTTTTCCGTAGGCATAAGCGGAACGGTCATGCCTAGTCCGGTACCGATCGTGTTCTGATAGCTGAACGTCTTGTCGTAAGGAGGAAGCACAATCACATCTTCCTTGAAGGCGCCGGCCCACTGCCAGTGCGTTCCCTGGATGCCGTACTTCATCGAAGCGGCTTCATCCGGGTCGGGATTGGCGCTCACATAGTCAAGAATTTGAAGGATCGTCTCCATCTTGCCCGGCACTTTGGCGGCTTCGGCTCCGATGGCCGTGAAGCTCATCAGCATGTCATAGGCTTTGGAGCCCCGTTTGCCGTCCGGTCCGCAAAAGGGCCTGCCGAACACGATTCGGGCGCTTGGGTTGATAGCGGTTAATTCCTTCGCGTTAAACGTCGCTTCGACGGGAGTCTCCTCGCCGTTCGAATTCCATATGAAATAATCCCCGTCTTGAATCCAATGATAGTAATTTCCCATGGAGGTCATACCGATCGTTCCTAGAATAAAGGAATGGGAAAGATGCTTGTAGCCTCCCTTGTTCTCCCCGGTAATAAACTCCGGATCGATGACGCCGTCCCGATACCACTTTACAAGATACTTCAGCGCCTCCTTCATCTCCGGCTGCAAGGCGCCTACGACCAGCTTCCGGTTCTTAACGCCAAAATAGAGCTGGTCGGCGAAAACAATTTGCCCGAAGGCGCCGAAGACGACGTTCATTCCTTCGCTGGACAGTCCATAAGTATCTTTTACGCCGTTGCCGTCCGGATCCTCATTCGCGAACGCATAGATGACCTTTTCGAATTCGGCCAGCGTGTTGGGCACCGGCAGGCCGAGATGATCCAGCCAATCTTTGCGGTAAACGACGGGGATCCGATAAATATTCGTCGGATTAATGACCGGGATGCCGTAATATTTTCCGTCGATTTTGCCGTAATCCTGATAGGCGGGCGCGTTGTCCCGGATCGCTTTCATAATGTTCGGAGCGTACTTATCCAGCATCTCCTCCGGAATTTCGGCAAGCACGCCTTGCTGTTGATATTTAAGAAGATCCTGGGGCTGTCTGACCCTGAACAAATCGGGAATCGAGCCTTGAGCCAGCTTCATGTCCAGGAGCGCTTCATATTTATTGTTCTCCAGATTCCAGAACAGCAAATTAACATTAAATTTCTGTTCCACGTACCGAACCATCTCCGCATCCTCGGAGACAGGAAGGTTCTGATGCATGGTCCACGAGATATCGTACCGAGGAGCGCCGGAAGCCGCCGGGATCTGCGAGGGCTCCGCTTCGGAGGCGGACATCGGGATCCCCGCACAGCCGCTCACTGTACCTAACGCCGTTGCAACCGTAACTAATGCACACATGCCGCGCCATACGCAACGTAATTTCTTTTTTTCCATGCGGCAACCTCCCTCCTAAAACTATCGCTCCCGCTTTCGTCAAGCCGAAGCGGCTACGCCTGCTTTGCGATGCTGCGCAAGTAATTCCCCGGCGTACATCCGTGCATTTCCTTGAACTTCTTAATAAAATATGCCGCCGTTGCGTAGCCGACCGTATTCGCGATTTGCTCGACCGTCATGTTGTTTTTCTCAAGCAACGCTTTAGCCCTCTCCATTCGCTGGCCAGTGACATAATCCGTATAGGTGACGCCCATCTCTTCCTTAAATAGCTTGCTTAAATATTTGGGACTGAGAAACACCTTCGCCGAAACCGCCTCAAGGGACAAATCCTCCGAGAGATGGTCGCGGATGTATTGCTTGGCCTCTTCAATGCTGGACACCGCCCGTTCGCTGTTCCGATTCTCCATATGCGCGATGAACGATGTTGCCGAATCCACCAGCCACGCTTGAAAAGCCCGGATGTTGTGCAGCCCGGCGAACTGGTTATACAAATCCGGATTCTCCTGCCCGGGGTGCTTATATCGAACGCTCTTCAAATAATCGGAATAAACGAACACGATATTTCCGAGGATAAAACGGCAATGATCGGCCGAATACATGCCTTCCCGCATCGCCGCGACCAGCTGTTCGACAGCCGCCGCAAGCTCCTGCGGCTGCCGGGCGTTCAATTTATCTTTAAACTTCGCCAGAACGGCTTGCGGGATTTCATCCGGGCTCCTATCCCGATCGAGCAGCTTGCGATCTTTCAGAATGGAGGTCTCCGGCAGGAAATAAGCATATTTCATTAAGGTTTGGGCCTCGTTGTAGCTCTTGTGAACATCGGTCATCTCCTCCACCCATGACCCCCATGAGATTTGGACATCCAAGCGCAGCTGTTCCTTCCCCTCCGATATGACAAATCGGGATATTTGTTCCAGAAGCTCCTCGCTTTCTCGATTCGCGCAAACAATGACGACAACCTTCCGATCCGGTAGCGCTTCGGCAATCATGCGGCAATCCGGCAGGGATACGGCTTCCAATTGGTTGATGATCCGGTACACCGCATACTGCATATTCCTGGAGCTTAACCGGGCCAAAGCTTCGCTTGAATCCAGAATCAAGCAGCAGTAGCGTTTATATACGCTCGAAAACCCCAAAAAATGGCGCTCTTCCGCCCATTCCTCGGGCGTATAGCAATTGCCGAGCAGATTGAGGACGGCATTATGCTTAATAACCGAGCTATTGGCCTCCAGCGTCTCTTCCAGACTGTTGACTTTATCTCTTAGCTTGACGAAAGCGGTATCGATCAGACCGAACTCGTTGGTGCCATGTTCGGGAGCATGGTCCAACAGGCCTCTTATTTTGGCCGTCAACCGCTTGATCGGGCTGTAATTCGCCTTGGCCAGAATGCCGGACAACACGAGGCCGATCAGAATAGCCAGCAAGCAGACGCCCAGGATCAGCTTCTGTATGAAAATCGACTTTTCATAGAAAGAGCCGGAAGTAACGACGCTGTAGATTTTCCACCCGGTCGACGGAAGCGTCTGATAGGAAACGACATGGGTATTCCTATCGATCGTACCGTTATAACTGCCGGCCGCATCCATGATCAAACGTGCGTCATCGCTGCTCCGGGAAGCTAATTTTTCCTTATCCGCATCCGATATCGCATGACCGGAACGATTCAGAATAAACGTATTTTCATATTGCATGGGCATCATATTGCGAATAATTTCTCTTATCGCGCTTTCCTTCACGTCAATCGCAATAATGACGTCGCTTCTCTCGCCCGACGCTTGGAACGGATAGCTATGGGCGTAAGTGATCAAGGCATCGCGTCCGCCTTCGGTCAAGTTGGAGTAAATATCTTGCGGAACCAATCGAGTCGACGTCCATAGACTGCTCTGCTTATTGTTTCGCATCCCGTCGATCCAGTCCGCCATATAAGCCATTCGGCTGTCCTGGTCCGCATTGTATTTCAGTCCGTAGAGCGACGATAACATGACATTTTGTCCGGGATAATACAGATGCACCGCTTGCAGGACGTCCGAGTTGCCGATGACCTCCGATTTAAGCAATTCTTGCAGGTCAACCGCCTTGCTATGATTGTTTTGAAAGGAAGCGTCGGCAAACAGCCGTACATTGACGCTTTTGTTGAGCGAAATATCCAAATATACTTGCTGGGCTTTTTGGAGCACTGCCGTTTCTATCGTTTGCGCGGTGTTCTCCAGAATCAACTGATTTCGGTTTCGCAGCTCCTCCTTATAATTGCCCGAGAAATAAATATAGAAGATCGAGCAGAGCAGGAGCACGATAACGAGCACAATGGATATATAGGAAATAGCCAGATTAGCAAATACGGAATTCCATTTTTTCATACCGTTCCCCCTCCCTCTAAACGTTTCCCCGATTGTCGTTCTCCATTATCCTGCATGTTTATTAAACGGATGTAAAACGGCACCCGCCTTTTATTAGGCGAGTGTAAAATAGGTGATCACTTCCTCCCAAACTGCTATAAAGGGGAAATTGTTATATTGATGCATTGCGTGCCCCGATGCTACATTGAGACCGATTCCGGTCCCTTCGGCAGAGGAGGCGCAAGCGTTACAAGCCGCTTACTCCTTCGCAGGATCGGATCAAGATAACCAAAAGATAGGAGTAGATTCGATTTGAAAGACAAATCCAAGTACAAGCTGTTATCGGCTGCGATGGGCGCGCTGCTGCTGCTTAATCCCGCTGCCGGCAATATCGCCATGGCGGCGCCGGCGGAAGCCTCAATCGAGCTGCCCGAAGCTCCGGCGTGGGGACATTTTGTCGATAGCTACAAGAACAACACCTCCGTTAATATGGATGTCTATTCCAACCCGGCGATCGGCGTATTGTCCGGGTTCCTGGATCTGTGGAAGCCGGGATCGTCGTGGGACAACGGCACCAAGCTGAACAGCGAAGTGCTCGACTACAATATCCAATATGTGGCCGATCTGGCCGAGTCCCGCACGGAGGAAGAGGAGATCGCGGCTTATTACGACGACCGCCGCAACCAAACCTACGGAGCCGCCGACGGACTCGGTTCGCTGGCGGATGTGTACCGCGAGAAATCCGGGACGTACACGACCATTACGAGCATCCCGGACGATGCCACGACGGTGAAATACAGCGACGGCAACGGTGCCAACAAAGGCGGCAATTCCGACTCCGAGCTCGGCAAGATGGTCGATCTGATCGGCACGCTGCGCGGCAACTACGCTTCGACCAACCCGGCCAAAAACTATTACAGCTATATGCGTCCATGGCGGTGGCTAGACGAATCGGTCATCGTGCCTACGCTGGTTCCTGCCAGAAGCTCCACTCCGGCTACGGACGGCGGCTTCCCGAGCGGACATACGAACGCTTCGTATCTCGCCTCGCTGGCCCTCGCCTATGCGGTGCCAGAACGGTTTCAGGAGCTGCTGACTCGGGCCTCCGAGATGGGCAACAGCCGGATCGTCGCCGGCATGCACTCGCCGCTCGACGTCATGGGCGGACGCGTCATGGCTACGGCGCTGGCAGCCGCTACTCTGGCGGATCCGGATAATGCCGAGCTGAAGAAGGCCGCATACGACCAGGCTCATGACATCCTGTTGAAAGAAACCGGCACCGCGGAAGACCGCTTCAGCGATTACGAGAAAAACAAAGAGGAATTTACCGAGCGCTTGACCTACGGCTTTGCGCCGATCGCTTCCACAACGAAACCTATGGTCGTGCCGAAAGGCGCCGAGGTGCTGCTGGAAACCCGCCAGCCTTACTTGAGCGCGGAGCAGCGCCGCGAGGTTCTGGCGACGACCGGCCTGCCGTCCGGCTATCCGGTGCTCGACGATCCGGAAGGATGGGGACGTCTGAACCTGTTTGCTGCCGCAGACGGTTACGGCGCCTTCAACGACGACGTTACCGTGACGATGGATGCCTATAAAGGCGGATTCCATGCAGCCGATAGCTGGCGGAACGATATTTCCGGCACGGGCAAGCTGACGAAGGAAGGAACCGGCACCTTGACGCTGCTCGGCAGCAACACCTATTCCGGAGGCACCGAGCTTAACGCCGGTACGCTCGAGGGCGGCTCGGCCACGGCCTTCGGCAGCGGCGACGTGCTCAACAACGGCGGAACGCTTACGGAGAATGTGACAGGAAAGTGGATCATTGGCGGAAGCTTCACCCAAGCCGCCGAAGGTACTCTGGAGCTGAATGTGGCAAGCTCGGACGATGTGCTTGAAGCTCGCGGAGAAGTCCATGCGAACGGTACATTGGAAGTGAATTTCACTGATGATTACAAGCCGGGCAAGGGAACGATCACCCTGATCAGCCATGACGGGAATGAGCGGACCGGACAATTCGTGGATGTCGAGATTAACGGCTTGCCAAGCTCGTACAAGGCTCGGGTAGTATACCAATCCGATAAAATTCTATTGAAGGTAACTTCGTCGTCGGACTCCAGCTCTGATTCGGATTCCGATTCCGACGATTCGGATTCGGATTCCAACTCCGATTCCGGCTCTGATTCTTCAAACGATACGGATAACAATGGAACGGAGGGCCCGCAGGCGCCGGAAACCGGTGTGAATCCGTTCCAATCGAACGCGGTCAGCCGGGATGAGGTGTTAAAAGCAGTAAACGACGCCATCGCCGCAACGAATGGCGGGGACCAATCGTTCAGCGATATCGGCGATCACTGGGGCGGCGACTTCATTGCGAAAGCAGTGAAACTGGGCATCATAACGGGATACGAGAATGATACGTTCCGTCCGAACGCGTCTGTCACCAGAGCGGAGTTCGCCGCCATGATTGCCCGTGCATTCGCGCTGGAACCGCAGCCGGCCTCGGCCGACTTCAACGATACCGGTTCGAATTGGGCCGCCGGTTATATCGGCGCTTTGGCGGACAAGGAAATTATAAACGGTTATGCGGACGGCAGCTTTAAACCGAATAAACCGGTCTCCCGTGCCGAGATGGTCGCAATCATTGCCCGCGTGCTCAATCTTGACGCGCTAGCGACCGGCGAACCGGCAAGCTTTACGGACGTGAGCGGCGACTATTGGGCAGCAAATGCGATTGAGCAGGCGTCTTCGGCCGGTCTCGTGCAAGGTACGACCGATTCTTCGTACGCGCCTAATCGCCCGACTACCCGCGCTGAAGCGGTGACGCTCATCATCCGGGCTCTGGAGAGCGACAGCTCGATCAAGGCGTTAATTGAAAGGTTGTAGAAGTTTCTTAAAATAAAGAGCGAAACGGCTCACGTAACGACGAGCCGTTTCGCTCTTTGCCATTCTTGTCACCCCATAAAAAAGAAACATAGCAGATAAATAACTGCCTCTAGCTGTCTAGTCAACATTCAGATCGCAAGCAGCATATTCGTGTTGTAAAATTATTCTATATTGAAATGCGCTTTCAGAATCAATACATCATGAACCATCGTTTGCGGACCCCTCCGCATTTCATCAAGTAACATTCGCCAAACACAAAAAGCGCCCTACGCTGAAGGCGCCTTTTGTATTCGGATTACGGATGATCGTCGTCCGAATCGAAGCCGCTACTTGAGCACCTCGATCGTCCCTTCCGTCATCCTGAAATAACCGTTTTTGACAAAGGATAAAATGCGGCTTACGCTGATTCCGGTCAGGTTTGAAACTTCAAGCACGATCGTATCCGGATAAGCCACTACAACGTCGCGAATTTTATGATACATTTCTTCGCAGCTTTTGCACATGTTATGATAATTCGTTTTCTCGTGAAGGTTTCCGCAAAAGGCGCAAATATGATAGTTTCCCATAATGTCTCCTTACGTTTCGGCAGCCTTTATTTCCTATATCGGAATAGGTCGTACGGTTTATTATACTATATTTCTTCGCCGCCGCTACGCAAAAGCAGGATAATGTTGGGATTAAAGCGCCGTCCGAGGAGACTTACGGCACACGTTGCTTCGTCTAAAAGTCCGGTTCCTTCGCAATCTCGCGTTTCGTCCGTTCCTCGCCGCCCATGGCCAGGCCAAATCTCGGCGCGGTTGACGTTTGCTCGTAGGCGGGTTAAAGATCGGCTTTCGGCGTATCAATACTTTTCTCCCTCCAACAGCTGCCGCTTCAGCCAATCGTTCCGAACCATCGGGTCGCCGTCCCGCCGCAATACTTCGTATAAGCGAGTCCGCAATTCCCGTAAGATGGGGACCGCGTCCGGATCGGCAATGCGATTGCGCAGCTCGTGCGGGTCGCGGCGTAGATCGTACAATTCGTCGACGTCGGTCAAGTTCCAAACATATTTCCACTCTTTCGTGCGGATCATGCGCTGGGTGTACAGCCCGAATTGCTGCCCGTTATAGCTTGCGACGATTTCCTGCCGGGACTCATCGGGCTTCTCTTCCACCAGGAGGTTCTTAAATGATCTTCCGTGAAAATGATGGTCCTGCGGCGCAGAGAACTGACAAATGTCCAATATCGTTGGCGGCAAATCAAGCAGATGATAGATCATCTCGCTTGTGCGCCGTCCGGCCGGGATGACGCCGGGCCACCGCATCGCCAGCGGCACCCGAACGACGTCCTCGTACATGACGTAATGCTTATCCATCATCCGATGCCCGCCGCACATATCGCCATGATCCGTCGTAAAGACGACCCACGTGCTGTCCCGCAGACCAAGATCGTCCAGCTGTTTCAACAATCGCCCCACTGCATCGTCCAGCTGGCTGATGACGGCGTAATATCGGGCAACGATGGGAGCCCAGTCTTCCCAGCCGAAGGACTCGATGCCCCAGCTTCGCAGCTGCTGCCTCTGGATATACGGTTTGCCCTCGAATGTCTCTCCGAAGCTTCCCCAAGGCACCGCAGCTTCAGGACCATACATCCCTGCGAACGGCTCAGCCGGTCGGCACGGCGGATGAGGCTCTTCGAAGTTGACCCGCAGATGCCAGGGACCTTCGGACGAGGCGAGCCGGCCCAGCAGCTCGCCGGCTCTGGCCGCCGTCCAATGCGTGGACGACAGCTCCAGCGGAAGCGGATCCGTCTCGCCGAAATACCCGTTCGCATACGCGAGCTTAGGGTACCGTTCCCGAACCATAGCGCCGTGCAGGGCGCGCGTATCGATATATTCTTCGTACCCGTAAGCTAACGGATCATAGTCCGGATGGACATCCCACTTGCCGACATAACCACAGAGGTATCCGCCCTCCCGGAGCGTTCTTGTCCAGGAATACGCCGTCGGCTCCAACGAGCTCACCTTAAGACCCATCGAAGCGTTCCACAACGCGCCGAAAGCGTCGGGCCGCCGTCCGCAGACGAACGATTGCCGGGACGGGCCGCAGACGGGGATATGACAAAACGCCGCCTCGAACCACATCCCCTCGGACGCCAGCCGGTCGATATGAGGCGTTACAACGGGAACCAACCCTGCATACCCAAGGCAATCGTACCGCAGCTGATCGGCCATGATGATCAGGACGTTCGGCCGTCCTTGCCGCTCCGTCCGATTCATTGGCGGTCGCCCCCCACCGAACGAGTCTTCGCCAGCGCCTCGTCGAACAGATGGCGGCGCGGATTCCGAATCCACTCCTCCCAGCTGAGGCCGCATTGCCGCAAAATATGATCGATCCGGTTCCGAAACGGCAGTCCCGCCTTAAGCTGCACCGCCATCGGATCCGGCCTTCCGCCTAGCTCGCGCTCCACCCATTGCTCGAGCTCTTGCTCCATCCGCGCGCTAAGCTCCGGCAGATTCTCCGCCAAGTTGACCGTCTCCTCCGGATCGGCCCTCAGATCGTATAGCTCTCTCGGAGCGCGAACGTACGGCCCGGCATCATAAGTTCGAATGAATTTATGGTCGGCGGTCACGAGCCCGCGCGAAGCCTGCCAAGCGCATTCGCTCAAGTAAATCCGATCCTGCGTCCCTTCCCGTTCTCCGCGAATGATTGGCCACAAGCTCTTGCCGTCGATGGACGGAGGCGGCCGAAGTCCGGCCGCTTCCAAGACGGTCGGCATAAGATCGACCTGCTGCACGAGACCGGTCACCCTCCTCCCGGCGGGAATGACGCCCGGCCATCTCATCATGACCGGCACTCTCACCGTCGTTTCGTACAGGCCGCAATGATCCCAATAAATGCCGTGCTCGGTCATGCTTTCCCCGTGATCGCCGAACAGAACGAGCAGCGTATTCTCATACAATCCCTCCGCGATCAACAGCTCGTCGAGCTCCCGCAGCCGGTCGTCCAAATACCGCACCTCGGCGTCGTATAACGCGTCGATATACGCCGTGTCCGTCACTTCCCCCAAGCGGTCGTAATGATGATGCTTGAAGAACGGATACGCCGCATGGTTATAGGCCTCCTCCATGCTCCGGTTGGACGGATCGAACGGGTCCCGCCCTTCTTCGTAGAAGGGAGCGACATACTCCTTCGGGGGCAGGTAAGGCGTATGCGCATCCCAATAATGCAGAAACAGGAAGAAGCGTTCGCGCTTATGCTCCCGAATCCAAGGAAACGCCAGCTCGTTGACCGTGCGTCCGTCGATATGCCGCTCGTTCCCGACGGAATTGATATAATACCGGAAGCCTCTGGCGAACCATTCCTTCAGCTGGTACAAATTATCGACCGCCGCCGTCGCAACCCCCTCCGAGCGCAGGAGAGCGGGAAGCCACGGTTCGCCCTTGGGCAAATGCGTCAGCGGAGATCCGTGGGAGACGATGCCGGTATGAATGCCGAGCTTCCCGGTGAAAATGCCGGTATGCGCCGCTTCCGTCGGTATGTCGGCCGCGTACGCGCGCTCGAACAATACGCCCCCGGAGGCGATCCGGTCCATATAAGGGGACGTCGGTTTGCCGTAGCCGTAACAGCCGAGACGGGAAGCGCGCAGCGTGTCGAGCGAGACGAAAACGATATTCACACAGGTCCCCTCCATTCCAGCCCGCTACTTGATATAAGCTTGCGTATTCGCTGCATGTTCTCTTCCAGCGTGGTCCGATCCGTTCGCAATACGAGGTCGGGACATTGCGGAACCTCATAAGGATCCCCCACTCCGGTAAAATTGGCCAGCTGCGCGCTGCGGGCTTTGGCGTACAGCCCCTTCACGTCGCGCCGCTCGCATTCCTCCAGCGGGCAATCCACGTAAATTTCCGTGTATCCCGGCAGCTCGCTCCGGGCGTAATCCCGCATCGCTTGATAGGGGGTAATGGCCGACACGAGAACGATTACCCCGTTGCGCGACAACAGCTTGCTTATATAAACGATGCGGCGGATGTTTTCCATCCGGTCTTCCCTGCTGAAGCCGAGCCCTTTGGAGATGACCGCGCGCAGCACGTCGCCGTCCAGCAGCTCCGCCCGTTTGCCCTCGGACTTCAGCCTTTGCAGCAGCGCTTCGGCCGTGGTCGTCTTGCCCGCTCCCGATAACCCGGTGAACCAGAATACCGGGCTATAGTTATGTTCCATCCTATCTCCTCCCCGCACCGGTTGACCGTTTCACTGCGAGCTGCCGCGGATGTCGATCACTTTGCCCCCCGCCAGCTGGGACCGAATCGCCGCTTCGATGATTTCCTGCACGGCGAGGCCGTCGGCGCCCGAGCCTTCGATCCGGTTCGGCGGAACCTGCGCCTCTACCTCCCGAATGAACGTATCCAGACGCGCCCGGAAGGTTGCGTCGAAGCCTTGGAAACCGCCCAATACGGGATTGCGGTACGCGCGCTGCTCCTCTTGGCCGTGAGGATACAGCGTAAGCGATTCGTACACGTTATCGAGCACGAGACGTCCCCGATGTCCGGCCACCTCGCAGCTTTCGATCGGGTGCCGGTTGTCCATGTCATAGCTGCCCGTAAGATGCCCGACCGCCCCGGATTCGAATTCCAAGTTAACGGAGGCCGTCGACCAGACGATTCTTCCCGGCGCCTTCGTCATGAACGCTTGCACGCGCCGCGCCTCCCCCGCAAAATAGCGCAGCACATCGAACGAATGCGGATGGAGCGCTCTCATGTGCAGCCAGGGACTCGTTTCTTTCGGATTGCCGATCGTCAGCTTCATATTCGCGAACAGGATCGTACCGAGATCGCCCGCGTCGATCCATTCCTTCGCCTTGCGCGCCATCGGCGTAAACCGATGGTTCAGATTGCAGGCGAGCCGCACCCCTCTTTCCTTCGCGAAATCGACCATCTCCCGCGCTTCGCCGAGATCGTTGGACAGCGGCTTCTCCACAAGCACGCTTTTGCCGGCCGCGATCGCCGCCATCGCCGGGGCGTAATGATGCGATCCGTTCTCGACGCCGCCGGTCGCCACGCTGACGAGATCGATCTCCTCCCGCTCCAGCATGTCGTTCATATCATAATAGGCCTTCGCGCCGAATTCCGCCGCCGCGCGATCCGCCAGCTCCCGGTCCAAATCGCACACCGCCGCGAGCGCCGCGGAAGGATGCTCCTTATAGGTTCGGCAATGGATCCGTCCAATATGGTTCAACCCGATAACCGCCGCCTTCAACATCGCGCGTTTCCTCCCGTACCCCAAGACATTACTTGGCTTCCTTCGCCTGCAGCTTTCTCGCCGAAGACGCCGAACGAATTTGCATGGAATCGTAAGCCTGCTGCGAACTGGCGAACGGTCCGGCCCCCAAGCCGTGCCAATTCAAATTCGTATACATCGGATTGATGCGGCCGGTCGCCTTCTCCCTCGAGGCGATATGCGCTTCCATCCTCGCGGTCAGCAGCTTCACGACGTCCGGTTCCCGTTCCGCCAGATTATGCCGCTCGAGCGGATCGCGAACAATGTTATACAGCTCCACGGCCGGCTTGAAATGCAAATCCGGCTCCAGCGCGACAATCAATTTCCATTCGGGCGTACGCCAGCCGTGCTTGCGCATCCACGTGCACTCGGTGATATACATTTCGCTTTCCGGGACGTACGCTTCTCCCCGAACGAGCGGCAGCAAGCTTCTGCCGTCGAACGAAAGCCCGGTTTCGATTCCGAGCAATTCCAGGATGGTCGGCATAATATCTTTAATTTGCGTCGGACTGCTCACCTTGCGTCCGGCCGGCAGCTTGCCCGGATAGCGGATGAGAAGCGGAACCTGCAGATTGGATTCGTATAAACCGTGATGATCGTAATAACAGTCGTGCTCGTTAAGCGTTTCCCCGTGATCGGACGTGACGACGACCAGCGTCTCTTCCACGATGCCAAGCTCCTCCAGCAAGGCGAAGAGAGCCTGGATCGAGGCGTCCATATAAGCCACGGCTCCGTCGTATTGGGCGTCGATGTATTCGCTGTCCGTAACGCCTTCCGGGAACCAGGAGGCGAAATACTCCGCGAACGGCTTAAACGCGAGTACCGGCTCCAGGGAGCGATTGTCCGGATCCTTCTCGTTCCCGCCGTAAAAGATGCGCTCGAACGGCTTCGGCGGCAAGTACGGCGAATGCGGATCCATATGGCGGAGGAATAAGAAGAACGGCTTCTCGTCCGCGGCAAGCCGCCTTAACTCGGGAAGGGTCACGGCGTTTAAATTTTCCGCCTTCGGACAGCGCCCCGTCTCGTCCGGCAGCCACGCCTCGTAATCCAGATACGTGCCGAAGCCGCGTGCGGAAGGGTTCCCGCTAAACCCGACGCAAGTCGTATTGTAGCCTTGTTCTCCGAGCAGCTCCGCCAGCGTCTTCACGTGATTCCCGAGCGGCCCGCCGTGCCGGAGCGCCACGACGTCCGTTCCGAAGCAATCCATTCCCGTCAGCATCGACGCGTAACCGGGCGTCGTCGGAATGCTTGGGGAATAATGCCGTTCGAACAGCACGCCCTCCCGGCTGAACCGGTCGAGATGCGGCGTCGTCAGCCGCGAGTAGCCGTAACAGCTCATATGGTCCCGGCGCAAGCTGTCGATCCCGAGCAGCAGAAGATTCGGACGTTTCCGTTTCTGTTCATTCATCGAATAGACTCCTCCTTCGCGACAATTATCGCGCGCCCAGCGACTTCAACGCCGCGTTCAGAAAGCCGCGGCTCTCCGCCGCGATCGCCGTCAGCTGCGCCAGCGTATGGCCGTTCGCGCCGATCACTTCCAGATTGACCGGACCGTCGTACCCGCTCTCGACGAGCACCCTGCAATAATCGATGAGCCGGATGTCGCCGCGCCCGCAGGCTTGCGATTCGATCGGACCCGGACCCGATTGGCGTCCTTTACAGTCGCGGATATGGACATGCTTCACCCGTCCGACCACCGCGGCGAGCGCCTCCTCCGGATTTTCGTTCGCCCGGTAAATATGGCTTGGATCCATATCGATGCCGAAGGAAGGGGCCGTAATGCTCTCCATCGCCCGCAGCGTCGTCGGCGTGTTGTACACGGATTGCCCGACATGCGCTTTCACGCACAGCATAACGCCGTATTCGCCGGCCAATCGGGCCATGCGGTCCAGCTTCTCGATCGAGGCGGCGAGATCCGCGTCCGCGTCCGACTTGCCTCCCGGACCAACGTTCACGATGGGGGTCCCGAGCTCGCGGGCAGCCTCGAACGCGAGCTGCAGACGCTGCTCGTCTAACGAAGCGACCTCCATCGCAAGCAGCTTCAAGTCCAGCTCCTCCGCGATCCGCCTGATCCCGGGAGCCTGCTCCCGCCAACGCTCGAGCACAAGATGCTCGCACATCCCTTGGATCGCGGCGATTTCAAGCCCGTCGTACCCGCACAACCGAATGTGCCTTGCCGCCGTTTCGAAGTCGTACTCCTTAAACAATACCGAGTTGACGCCAAGTCGGATCATCGTTTATATCCCCCGTTTCAGTTAAGTTCAACGACGCTGGCCGTTTCGAACGATTCGATCGCCGCCTCGATAATGCGCTGCGCGCGCAGCGCGTCTTCGCCGGAGCCGTTGATTTGGTCGTAAGGCGTTTGGGCGTCGAGCTGCTCGATCCAATCGCTTATCCGGCTCTTGAACGTCTCGGGGAAGGAGCGCATTCCGCCGAGATAGCTGTAGGTCTCCGTCTCGATCCCCTGCCGCGGATAGAACGTAAGATGCTCGCATGCGTCCTCAAGCACGAAGCGGCCCTTGGAGCCGATCAGCTCGCAGCGTTCCAGCCCGTAGCTCGGACCGGCGTCGTAGCTTCCGACGAGGCTGCCGATCGCCCCGTTTTCGAACTCCATAATAATTTGGGCATTGGACCAGATGTTCCGCCCCTCGCCCTTCATCATGAATGCGGCCACCCGCTTCACCTCGCCGCAGAAGTACCGGATGACGTCGAAGGAGTGCGGATGCAGCGCGCGAAGGTGGAACCACGGCGACGTTTCCACCGGATTGTTGATCCACATTTTCATGTTGATCATATGGAGCTTCCCGAGCCGGCCTTCCTCGACCCAGCGCTTCGCCAGCTCCGCGGCCGGCGTGAACCGATGGTTCAGATTGACGGCGTACGGCAGCTTCTTCTCCTTGGCAAGCGCCACCATCTTTTCGCCTTCTTCGACGCGGTTCGAGATCGGCTTCTCGCCGAGCACCGGAATTCCTGCGTTCAGCAGCTCCATCGTCGGCTCGAAATGCTCCCCGCCGTTTTCTTCCCCTTTGGTGGCGACGCTGCAAGCGTCTAGCTGAATGCCGCTTTCGAGCATTTCCCGCACGCTGTAGAACGCCCGGCAGCCGAATTTTTGCGCCGCTTGGTCCGCCTTCTCCTTCACGATGTCGCATACGGCGACAAGCTCCGTCTTCGGATGATCCTTGTATACGCCCGCATGAATGGAACCGATATTGCCCACGCCGACAACCGCAACTTTCAACGTCATGAGATGACCTCCGTCTTCCGATTTGATTTGGCATGCAGCTCCCGGAATTGCCCCGGGGAACATCCCGCTTTCCTGCGAAACAGCTGCGTGAAAAAAGAAGGATCGTCGTAACCGACTTTATGCGCGATCTCGATGACTTTGTCTCGTCCGTCAAGCAAATACTGCTTGGCGCGTTCGATGCGGATATGATGAATGCGTTCCGTTACCGTCATGCCGGTTTCCTGTTTAAACACGCGGTTTAGCTGTCGGTTGCTGATGCTGAAGAGCGCGCATAAATCCGGAACCGCCAGCTTCTGATCGAAGTGCCTTTCCAGAAAGCCGTTGATGCGGCGGACGAGGACGGTGCTCTCCTTCTCCGCCGGCCGGTCGTCCGAACAGGCGCCTTCGGCGTAAAAGCGCGACAGCATGATCAGCAGCTGCAGCAGCTGCAGCCGAATGATCGTCGTATATCCGCCCCGGTGCCGCTCCCACTCGACGATCATAGCCTTCAGCAGCGAGCCGATTTCCTCCATCTTCGTTCCGTCGAGGTTCAAGCGATGGTGAAAGCGCTCTCTTGCATCAAGGAACGGGTACACGTAAAAATAGTCCATCGAACGCGATACGCCCAATTCGCGCAGCATCGCTTCGCTGATCAATTCCGGCATAAACAAGCAATTAATAATTTCGAGGCGCCGGCCCGGCTGGATTTTGTAAGAATGCACCTCTCCCGGGTTAATGATGAATACGTCGCCTGCGCGGATCGGATAGCTCCGGCCCTCGAACCAATGATGAGCCTCGCCGTCCGATACGTAAACGAGCTCCACGAAATCATGCGAGTGATCCGATGTTATGCGCTCTGCGTCGTGAACGTAGAAGCCAATGTTGAAAGGACATTCCGTCTCGTGCAGGAACTGCGATTTGTGCAGATGCCGCGCCATGCCCATACCTCTATTCCTCGAAGCAGGCTATGGTCGTGAACGGGGCCAGCGCTTCCCGCGCCGCGGCAAGCTTGATTCGCGCATCCGTGTTCCCGAGATTGCGCACACATACCGCCTCGTGTCCGATCCGGCTGCCCATGCTCTTCGGAGACAAGAAGCCGTCCGGCATGTACCAGCTGAGTTTTTCCGCCATATCCTTCCTCCTTTGCCGCATATCGTACTTTTATCTTAATCGATTCCTTGGCTTCAATCATTGCGGAATGCGCCAACTTCATTGGCGATCGCGCCACTCGCTTACCCTTTTACGGCTCCGGCGGTCATGCCCGCGACAATGCGCTTGTTAAAAAACAGAAACAGAATAAGCGGCGGAATCGAGATCAGCACGACGTCGGCAAACAGCAGATTCCACTTCGTCAAATACATGCTCATGAAATTGTAGAGCGTCAGCTGGATCGTCGCGTTCTCCGCCCCCGGCAAGAAGTAGAGCGGGTTGACGAAATCGTTGAAAATGTTGACCGATTGAATGATGATAATCGTCGAAGTCACCGGCTTCAGCAGAGGAAAAACAATGCGGGTAAACAGCTTGAACCCCCCGCAGCCGTCAATGAACGCGCTCTCGTCGATATCCTTCGGAATCGTCGCCGCGAACGCTTTATACAAAATGATGCAAAACGGAAAGTGGAGCGCGATTTCCACGAGCGTGAGGCCCAGCAGCGTCTTGAACAGGCCAAGCGAATTCAGCACCCATATCGTCGGCACGATTGCCGGCGGGATCATCAGACCGGCCAGGATCAGGAAGTTGAGCGCGGATGCCCCTCTCGTGCGTTCGCGGCGCTGCAGCACGAAACCGGCCAGCGAACTTACGAGGACGAGACCGGCCACGGAGAACAGGGTCAAAAGCGTGCTGTTATAAAAAGCCCGAACGAGCATATAGTCGGATGCGGCGAACACGGCCGAATAATTATCGAATAGATGCACCGTCTCGGGCCACGACATGTTCATAGCCGCCGCCGCCGAGTTCGACTTGAACGAATTGACGATGACGAAATAGAAGGGCACCCAGAAGACCGCCGTAGACACGATCAGCATAAGCAGCGTAACAATCGCCTTGTACAATAGCGAGCGGGTTCGAGCGCCGCTTCCCAGCTCAGCCGCTTGCAATTCCCGTGCCGCAACGCTCATAGGTCTACCTCCCTTCTCGTCAGGAACATGTACAGCGGGAACGCCAGCGCCGAGATGCCGATAAACAATATGACGTTGCCGGCTGTCGCCAGACCGTAGAAGCCTGCTTGATACTGCTTGTAAATGATCGATGCGATGAGGTCCGTCGAGAAACCCGGTCCCCCCCGTGTCGTTGCCCAGATCAAGTCGAACGTTCGGAGACCTCCGATAAACGCCAAAATAATGACCGAGTTCATCGCGGGCCGGCTCAGCGGCAGCGTAATGTGCCAGAAGCCGCGGAACGCGCTGCCTCCGTCGATCTTGAGCGCTTCGTAATAATGCCGCGGAATGGACAGAATGCCCGCGATGTAGATGACGGTCGCGATCCCGACGCCCTTCCATACGTCGATCAGCGCGACGGAGTACAGCGCCAGCTTCGTATTGCCGAGCCAGTCCGGACCGTCGATGCCGATCGCAGCCAAGGCCGTGTTAATGACGCCCTGCGTCGGGTGCATCATCGTACTGAAGGCGATCCCGACCGCAATCGTGCTGAGCAAGGTCGGGAAGAATACCATGGAGCGGAAATAATCCTTGAACCAAATTTTCGACGTCAGCAGCGTCGCGAGCAGCAGCGCCAGAACGACCTTTAGGCCGCATGTGACGACGGCGTAAATAAGCGTGTTTTTAAAACCGATCCGCAGCGACGATTCCTCGAAAAACATGACATAGTTTTCGAGTCCGATAAATTCCCATTTGGTCAACGTCCAGCGCGTCAAGCTGAAGAACAGCGACATGACGGTCGGCAGCAAATACAACGTGAAATAAACGATACCCGCCGGCAGCAAAAACAGATAAGAATACATTCGCTTCTGCGCGGTAGTCATTCCAATCCCCTCCTTTCGCGCACGGCCCCGCCTTTACGCAAAGGCAGGGCCGGCGCGAATCTTATGCAACTAGCGTCTTACCAGCCGGGCAGATTAAGCTGCTGCGCTTGCTTCTCGATATCCTTGTCGTAATCCTTCGCTCCGTCCAGCGCGGATTTCTGTCCGGTGCCGACTTCGATCAACAGGCTTTCCAGATTCGGCCCTTTCACGGGCGAGACGAATTCGAGCGCCGGCGCGGTGTTCCCCGCATCGAAATACGGCTGCATCTCCTTAATGGCGTCGTACGCGTCGTCCGGCACGTCGATGCCCTCCACGACGTACGGGCCGTTCGCCTTCGCCTTGCTCATGAATAGCTGCATCCCCTCCGGAGAAATCAAGAACTCCAGGAATTGCTTCGCGGCATCGACGTTTTTGCTTTTGTTGTTAATGTACATCGCGTTCGGCATCCACACCGTCAGTCCGTTAATACTCGGATCGTCGCTCGGAATCGGGAATACGCCGATGTCTTGAATTTTATCCGGATGGTTCAACGCGAGCGAGTCCACCGCGGACGTCAGCATCGGATAATGAACGCCCGCGCCTTCCGCGAGCATCTTTAGCGCCCCGTCGTACGTCAGAGCAAGGAAATCCTCGTTCATATACCCGTTCTTGAACGTCTCCTCCGTCATCTCGAAGCCGCGGAGCGCGGCGGGCGTCGTCGCGTATTTCGCCTTATTCTCCGTATAATCCTTGGCGAAATTCGGATTTTGCGCCTGCACGTTATAATGGTTGGCGAGCACGTACAGCTGGGACGTCCACGTCGTTTTGTAAGAACCGATCACCGCCACCTTGCCGGACGCTTTGATTGCCTCGTTGTTCGCGATATACTCGGCCCACGTCTTCGGTATCGCCAGTCCGAGTTCCCCGTACACCCGCTTGTTGTACAAAATGCCGCCTACGTTGGAAGAGCCGACCGGGACGCCGTACACCTTTCCGTCTTTGCTGACCGTTTCTTTAAAAGAATCCAGCACGTTCTCCATATACGGCTCGTTCGTCAAATCGACGAAGTTCTCGTCGGGATTGAGCGCCTGCAGCAGCGATCCGGAATTGTAGAACAAAATATCCGACATATCGCCCGTCGCAAGCCTCGTTTTGACCAGATTGTCGCCTTCCGTGCCGTCGGGCTTCACATCGAAACGGATTGTCAAGTTGAGCTTCTTTTCCGCTCCTGCCGCTACCGCCTGCAGGGCGGAATATCCCGGTTCAGTCGTCCCTGTCAATATCGTAAGCGTTTTCAATTTAGTGGTTTCGCTTCCCGCGTCGGACGAACCGCTTGCGCCCGGAGCGCCCCCTCCCGGAGCGGACGTACCGGAAGAACATCCTGCCATGGCCGTGACGATCAGGGCCGCGCCGCATGCCAGCGATAGCCATTTCCTTCTCATCATCGAACGATAACCTCCCTTTTATTGGGTTGGTATTTTTGCTCTTATTGTAATCGCGGGAGCGTGCCCCAACCACCTGCTCGTTTGCCGATTTGAGGGTAATTATTTTCCTTTTTTACAGCGGCGGCCGTCTTTGGTCTGCCATCCGCTTCGCGTAGTGCATCGGAGATTCGCCGACCAGCTTCTTAAACTGCAGGCTGAAATATTTCGGATCGTCATACCCGACAAGCCGGCTGACCTCGTGCAGCCGGTCGACGCCATCGGCTAACAGCTCCCGGGCTTTGCGAATCCGATAATCGGTCACATATTCGGAGAAGGTATGTCCGGTATGCGCCTTAAACATCCGCGACAAATACCCCAAGCTGATATGCTGCTCGGCGGCGAATCGCTGCAAGGAAAGAGACGTCCCGTATTCCCGGTGAATGAGATGCAGCAGCTTCGGAATCAGCTCCTTCGGATTGCCTTGGTTTCGCGCCGGGCCGATATCCGCCGTATATAAACTCATGAACTTGTGTTTCAGACATTGAAACAATTCTTCGTAAGTATAGATGTCGGGAGGCAGCCGGTAATGTTCCGGAAGACTGTCGACGTCTACGCCGCCGTTGCGGGATTGCAGCTTGAATTTGAGCGAGAGCAGCATATCGTTCAGGAACAGATCGAGCTGCCGCTTCTTCAAGCGCCTACCCTTCAAGTCGTCGAGCAATTTGACAAGAACGGCCTCTCCCTTCACCAGCTCTCCGTTCCGATAATGCGTCTCCAGCATACGGACGCGATCCCACGCGCCGCTCAGATCGGCATCCGGACTGTTCGCTCCCGCAGTCACGATCGAAGAGAGGCCGAACCGCATCTCCGATTCCAGCCGCTCCTTTAACGGCCCAAACGTCTTGTATAACGGCTCTCCCGCCGGTTTGCTCGCGATTCCGACGTGCACGGGAACAAGCTCCCGCCGAAGAAGCTCGAACCACTCGGCCACGGCCCGGCGGAAGGCTTGCCCTCCGTCGGGGTCCGCAGCGCCGACGAGAATCGCCCGCTGACGCCCGTCCAGATCGATTCGGTACATATCGCCATCCAAGTCCGGTACGGACTCCTTGAAGCGGCTCCATCCCTCCGCTCCGTCCGCCCGGAGAAGGAGCATATGATAAGTTTTGTCTAGAAATGTGCGCAGCCGCGGATGATTGGGCGATTCGGGGGTCTGCAGCATGCGGGCCAAGGAGCCGAGAAGCCATTCCTCGGAGGTTCTTGCTTCTTCGCGGATTTGGCGAAGCGCTTCATCGACAGCCTTGTATAAGGCCTCTTTCTTCCATGGCTTGACTAGAAAATCGATGACTCCGTATTTCATCCCGAGGCGCGCGTATTCGAATTGATCGTGGACGCTGACGATGATCTTCTTGATGGCGGGATCCATCTCATGCAGCCTCTCCGCCAGCTCCAGCCCGTCCATGACCGGCATCGTAATATCGGTCAGCACCAGCCCGGGACGCGTTTTTTGCGCCGCCTGCCACGCCTCCTCCCCATTGCTGAAAGCGTAGACGGAATGCGCCGGCTCGTAGATTCGCAACAGCTCGACCAGCTCCGCCAACGCCCAATGCTCATCCTCCACCAAAAAGATGTTCATCGCCTTCAACGCCTCCTTTAGCCTTCCGTAAACCGCGCCGGTATTGCGATCCGTACCGTCGTTCCGGCGCCGAGCGTACTGTTTACCGTGATGCCGTACTCTTTCCCGAAGTACAGCTGAATGCGCTGATGAATGTTGGCCAGTCCGATGCCGCCTCCATCCTCGCGCAGCCCTTGCCATTCCGCAGCCGCTTCCAAGCCGTTCCTGAGCGAGCGCAGCCGTTCGGCGTCCAATCCCGCTCCGTTGTCGGACACTTGCAAGATCAACGTCCCTTCGCTTTCCTGGGCGTCGATCACGATTAAGCCTCCCGACTTCATTCGGGCCAATCCGTGATTCACCGCGTTTTCGACGATCGGCTGAAGCGTTAGCTTCAGCACCGCAGCGCCTTGGAGCGTCTCCGGCACGTTCGGCTGAAGCGTTAGCCGGTTCCCGAAACGGTGCTGTTGAATGTTGAAATAGTGGCTGACGTGCTCCATTTCGTCCTGAAGCCGCACAGGCTGAGACATACGCTTCATGCTGTATTGAAACAGGCTCGCGAGCGATTCCGAAATCTCCGCGACCTCCTCGATCCCCCGAAGCCTGCTGATCGACTTCATCGTGTTCAACGTATTGTAGAGAAAATGCGGATTGATCTGCGCCTGCAGCGCGGCGAGCTGGGCATTCTTCTCGGCGAGCTTGGATTCGTATACTTCCCGGATCAGCCGCGTGATGCTGTCCAGCATATGATTGTATACGCGGCTTAATTTGCCGAACTCGTTGTTCCCCGTATACTCCATGCGGCGGGTGAAATCGCCGAGCTCCACTCTGGACATATTGCGAATCAAGTGCCGGAGCGGCATCGTGATTTGATGGGACAGCGTATAGGATACCGCTGCGACAATAACCATCGCGGCGATTCCCGCGACGACGATAATATCCCGTATGTACTCTTGTTTGTAGAGCACCACGTCCTTCGGCAGAAGGACGACGGTGTCCCAGCCGGTATAGGCGGACGTCTCTTTCGTATAGAAATAGGGCAGCTCTTTCCACCGCAGCTCCCCGGCGGACCGCCCGGATTCGGTCCTCATCGTCTCGAATAACAGCCCCTCGTTCCCGCCGGTATTGTCGTATATAATTTCCCCTCTATCGTCGACAAGCAGGATCGTCATCGCGCCGTCGTATTGGTCGTCATTCATTTTCGGAAGCGCCAACCTTTCGAAAGCATTGACATTGATATTGATGACGACATGTCCGATCGTTTGCTGCGTCGGTATTCGATGAATGCGCCGAATAAACGACACGAGCCGCTCCGGCGGAACTTTCGCTCGTTCCCTAGCGGAATACGAATGCAGAAAAAACGCCTTGTTCTCCAGCATCTCGTCGAATCGCTCGAGCTCCTCGAGGGTATACGGAGGAACGAACTTCGTTTCCATGTCTTTCGAATAGGCGTACATATAACCGTCCAGAGTATGAATGGAAATGGAATGAATATACGGCTTAGGGTAGGAAAAATCGAATAAATACGGACTCAGCTTATAATCGATAATTTCTTTGTCGAGCGGCGCTTCGGCCCTTTCGTATTCCAGGAGATTGCTCTGGACGGCCGGCGAGATCGACACCGACAACGAGAGCTCTTCAATGCTCTGCAAATATAGATCCACCATATCGGAATATTGCTTGGAGATAATCGAGGATAAACGGAGGGATTGCTGCTGGATATCATTTGTATATTTTTGGTAGAAAATGCCGCAGGTGATTCCGACAATAACTAAGGATACAATCGAGAAGGAAACGAACATCTTCGTCTTCAGCATCGGATCGACTCCATCCCAAGTATTTTCGATAGGGAACGATAGTATGGCCGTTTTACATAAATATAGGGAATCCGGCGATTAGATGACTCTAGTATAAATGAATAATGGCGTTCAGCGAATACGAAAAAATGAGCGGCCAATTACAAAGCGAGGAGGAAATGTTTGAATCCAAGCAGCCTGAATGCTTGATTTAGACGCAATAACGCAGCGGGCATGCGCCCGCTGCTTTGCATTTAAAAGCAGATAATAGCGTGCTGCTCGAAATAATGGGGTCTGCTCGGATCCCCTACAGCACTCCCCTCATATATCGGTCGCCCCACTCGCACATGATGTCGATAATCGGTTTAAGCGATTCTCCCAAGACGCTCAATTCGTAAACGACTTTCGGCGGGACTTGATTATAAACCGTTCTGATAATGACACCGTCATCTTCCAATTCTCTCAGCTGCTGGGTCAGCATTTTTCGAGTGATTGTCGGCATAACTCTTTGCAATTCGCCCGTTCGCTTCGGCCCATATGCCAAGTGACATAATATTTGCGCTTTCCACTTGCCCCCAAGAACATCTAACGTAGCTTCTATCGGAATGTTATAGCGCTGATCCGGATTTAGTTTCATTTTACAAGCCTCCTAACCGTTTCATTCTATGTGCCATAGTTCCTTTCGCGATCGACGAAAGATTATTCGTGACTTCCATTATAATCTCTGGCGGCTCTTCCAACCATCATATAACCGTTTTTCGAGCCGTATGTTACTTTTTGGTGACAATGTCACAACAAAGTGCGTAATTTGCTAACTCGATTATATGAACGATAATCTCCTTGTGTCCATGCGGAAGGCAATTTCAAATAACCCGCTTCCGTAAAAAGAAAAATGTTGATAGGAGGTTATATCCAATGGAGAAAAACGGTCAAAAAACAAAGACTGCCAACAATATTTCATGGGGTCTATTGTTCGTTTTGTGCGGGGCCATCTTTCTGGAAGGGATCGATGTGTCGATGATAGGCGTGGCATTGCCTTCCATCCGCGCTGAACTTGGCCTGTCGACCGGTTCGCTGCAATGGGTAGTAAGTGCCTATGTACTAGGCTATGGAGGTTTTATGCTGCTGGGAGGGCGTGCGGCGGACCTGTTCGGACGGAGGAAAATGTTTCTCGTTTGGCTCACCGTATTCCTCGTCTTCTCCGGGCTTGGAGGACTGGCGACCGACGGATGGATGCTGATCGTCGCCCGATTCGTTACAGGCATTAGTGCGGCGTTTATGACTCCCGCCGGCCTATCCATCATCACGACGAGCTTCGCTGAAGGTCCGGCCCGCAACAAAGCGCTGCTCGTTTATGCCGGGACGGCGGCTGCCGGTTTCTCTCTCGGACTCGTTGTCGGGGGAATATTAAGCGAGCTCAGCTGGCGGTGGGTTTTTTACGGCCCGGTCCTATTGGCATTCGTGATTCTTCTTGCTGCCATCCGTCTCATACCGGACTCGGGCCGACCGCAGTCCTCCGCCCAAGGCTTCGATCTGGCCGGAGCAATCAGCGTTACGGGGGCGATGCTTCTCCTTGTCTACGGGGTTGTAGAGGCATCCAACGCGGGCTTGGTCTGGACGATTGGCGCACTTGCCTGCAGTGCAGTGCTTCTTGGTCTTTTTGTAACCATTGAACGGCGTTCCGCTTCCCCTTTGGTTCGTCTCGGGATCTTCGCATCCGGCTCGCTGGTACGCGCTAACCTCGGTGCGATGTTGTTCGCCGGTTCCTTCTTCGGATTTCAATTCGTAGCTGTTCTATACCTGCAGGAACTGCGCGGCTGGTCATCTCTTGAAACCGGTCTTGCCCTGCTTGCTGTCGGCGTGGATGCCGTACTCGCACCCACCCTGACCCCGAAGCTGGTCAATCGTTATGGCAACATTCCGGTCATTTTCGGAGGTTTTTGCCTTGCTGCCCTGGCGTACGCCCTATTCCTGCCGATCGGTCTTGATTGGACCTATGCAGCTATGTTTCCAACGATGATCCTGACAGGCATCGCCTTTTCTCTTACCTACGGACCGCTCACGATTGCCGCAACGGACGGAATTTCGGAAGAAGAACAAGGGCTGGCCAGCGGTCTGCTGAACACGTCTTTTCAATTTGGCGCGGCTCTCGGTTTGGCGGTCGTAACCGCTGTAAATATCGCCGCCACAGGTTCCGAACCGTCGCCGCAAGCATTGCTTGACGGTTACCGGATCGCTATGATTGTCCCGATTGCAGCATCCGTTCTGGGTATTGCGATCACTGCGTTTGGCCTTCGCAAACGGTCTTCAGCTCACTACGCAAACAGTTAAAGCGTTAACTGTAAAAGAATGGACCAAAGTCCGGAATAGACAAATAAACAAAGGGAGGAAATCAAATGGCGGCTATATTTATCGCAGGCGGTTATGGGGTTGTCGGGAGCGGCATAGCCCGGCATGTACGAAAAATAAACAAGGAGACCGAGATTATAATTGCAGGCCGAAACCCGGATAAAGGCGCCGAACTTGCACAAGAACTCGGGAACGCGAGAACGGCTTATCTGGATTTGGATAAACCTTTCGAATCGTACGATTGGGGAAAAATCGACCTCATCGTTGCCGCCTTGCAGGATCCTGCCGACGCATTAATCAACGTGGCCCTGGAAAAAGGAATTGCACATATCGGCATTACCAAGTTGGCTGACGAGCTAACGCCTTTCTTATTTTCAGCGCTTAAGATGCCGCCAAGCCGTCCAATCGTTCCGCTCGGCCACTCGCAATCCGGAGTCCTGACGCTGATTGCTCTGAAAGCGGCCGAATCCTTCAGCCGGATTGAGTCGATTGAATTGGCGGGACTCTACGACGATCATGAACGGATGGGACCAATGACGGCTGGCGATGCCGAAAATTTTATCGGCCGGGCGCTTTTACGCCATAATGACCGTTGGAGTTGGGTTGAAGCCAAGCAGCATGCAAGAAAAGTCCGCTTGTCGGACGGCAGTTATTTGGAAGGTTACCCCATGGGGTTGCTTGACGTTCCGAACTTAGCTGCCGCCACTGGCGCACCGAACGTCCGTTTTGATTTCATTCAAGGCAAATCTATAGGGACTAAAATTGGAGACCGGGCCTCTCAAGATCTTTATATCGAAATGGAGGGTATTCTAAAATCATCAGGCCATGCAGCGAAGCAACGGACAATCGTTTCGGACCCGAAGGGGCAAGCGCATCTAACGGCTCTTGGAGTATTGGTTGCAATTGAACGTATTCTAGGGCTGGATGGCAAACCAACCGCATCCGGCGGAGTGTATGTACCGGAAAAATTAGTGTCAATCGATGCAGCTATTGCCCGTTTGGAACAGTTCGGCGTTCGGATTTCCAGTGAGTTGGAGGAAAAGTAAGCTTGCCTTCCTAAGTCGGGCGAAGCTAACCAGTTTTCCAGCAAGTGTGCCGGAAAATTCGTTCTAATGCTTGTCAAGCCTATAGCCCCCGCTGACGCGGAGGCTATAGGGCGAATATACGGCCTACCGTATGATCCGATCAAGAAGGAATTTATCGGCATAAATTTGGCGCGCTTAACCGAGCGGAGGCGGGACCTTCACTCCTGGAAATCTTCCGCCGGCTTCTCGTGCCGCTTGACGAGCTTAGCCGGCGGCGTCCGACTCGGCCGCGGCGGTCGAGCTCCCCGGAACGGCCGCCCGCAGCTTCATGCGCCGCTCCAGGCGCAGGCTCGCCGCAAACATGACGAGCGCCAGCACCGTCATAGCGCCTGCGAAATAGCCGATTTGCCCGACGGCAGCGAAGCGCACGACCGCTCCTCCGGCCGACGCGCCCAAGGCGCTTCCCACGTAAACGACGGAAGCCTGCAGCGACAGGACGATGCCGGACGAAGGCCCCGACAGGCCGATCAGCCGATGCTGCTGCGCAGGATTGAACATGTAGCCGCTGAAGCCGTACAGCGCCATGGCGGCTGTCGCCAAGGCGAGAATGCCGGGCCGGCCGGCAAAGCCGCTCAGCGCCGACAACAGGAATAGCGCGGCCGCGAGCAGAATCAGCGCCAGCGGGATCGCCCGGTTCGTTCCGATCCGGTCCGCGGCTAAGCCGCCCGTCCGCACTCCGATAAAGCTGGCAATGCCGGAGAGGCATAACACGACGCTGATCATCCGGCCTCCGGCCCCGTAGCCGAAGAAAAGCTCGGAAACGTACGTAAAGAGTGAAAAAATGCCGGTGGCCCAGGCGAGCGTCGTCAGCAAGGCGGACAGCAGCTCCGGCCGCTTCAGATACGACAGGCGCTCCCGCATGCCGATCACCCCGGCCGGCGCCACCTGCGGGAACAGCAGCCGGATGGCCAATGCAGCGAGCAGCGTCAGCCCGCCGACGATCCAGAACGTCGTGCGCCAGTCGAACGTCAGGGCGACCCACGTCCCGAACGGGACGCCCAGAATCAGGGAAACGGTCTGCCCAGCAATGACGATCGACACCGCGCTCCCCCGCTTCGCGGGCGGGGCCAGCGTGGAGGCGGCGGCGACGGCTCCCGGCGAGAACAGGCCCGCTCCCAGCGCGGCAACGATCCGCCCGGTCAGCATCAGCCCGTACGAGGAAGCTAACCCGCACATCACGTTTCCGGCGGCGAGCAGCAGCAGCGAACCGAACAACAGTTTCCTGCGCTCCATCCTCCCGGTTAGTGTCGTCAGCAGCGGGGACGACACGGCGTAAACGAGCGAGAACACCGTCACCAGCTGTCCGGCAAGCGCCGTCGACACGTGCAGCGCCGCCGCCAGCGTCGGCAGCAGCCCGCCGATCATGAATCCTTCCGTTCCGATCGCGAACGATCCGAGCGCCAACCAAAAAATCCGTTTGTCCATGAAACCCTCTCCTTATCCAAATTCGTCTTTTCAATGTAGCTGAATCAGTTACAATGAAGCTTTAAAAATATAATCAGGTTCATTCATGGCTGCAATCTGAACTCTCCAACACAACCAACTCGGTTGCATTGAATGCCAAGCTGTCCGCTCCGCCGACGATACGCCACATACAGCGGGCACGCTACAAACTGAAGTCTGGTTTCGATCTTATATCCCTCTTGCGCTCCCGATCAGGCAGATTTAAGCCTGATATTAAATTTATCTCCTCCTTTTCTTCCGCCGTCGCCCTAACCCGAACTTGGAAGCCGTCTTTGGACCCCCTCTCATCGCAACTGCTTCAGTTGCATTGATAGCCGCAAAAAACGACGCAACCCGCCGGCTTCAAACGGCCTGCCGGCTTCCTCGTACGGCTACTGGAGCGTTACCGTTTCCCTTTCCTTGCGACTTCCTCATACGGCTACTGGACCGTTTCCGTTTCCCTTTCCTTGCGACTTTCTCGCTCGGGTTCTCCGACCGGCCGTCATCTCCGAGCCAGCAGCCGTTCCCGATCGGCTCCCTCTCCAAGCGGCCGATCGGCCCGCTTCTCCGTCCGCCTCCGGCGAGCGGCTCCCCGCGAAGCCTGCAGCTGCGGCGGCATCACCGCTTCCCGTGCTCCAGCGACGAGGCGAGCAGATCGGCGATCGACTCCTGCGCCAGCTGACGCTTCAACGCTTCCTCACTGTCCCCGTAGACCCGTTGCAGCGCCGGCTGAATGCCGTGGCCGATGATGCAGCTCGAGTTTGGCTGGCTGTGGTGGAGTTCAAACAGAGGCGTCTGCACGACGGCTTCGTACACGTCCAGCAGACTGATCTCTTCCGGACGGCGCGCCAGCTTCCAGCCGGCCCCTGTCCCGCCATGCTGCACAAGCACCAGGCCCGCCTTCGCAAGCTGACCAAGAATTCGTCTCAGAAAAACCGGGCTCGTTCCCACGCTGTTCGCGATCCGGTCGGAAGGGAAAAATTCGTCCTTCTCCACCCATAAGGCAAGCCAAGTCAAAATATGAAGCGCGATCGTATAGCGGCTGACGATGGCCATGCGCGGCATCCCCTTTCAATAAAACCATTATAGTTTCATTGAATACGCCCGTCAACGGTCCCTTTTCCCCCTTCAGACTTCATTTGGTGATTCCGGCGGGAATACATCCGAAAGGAGTGCGTCCTTGAAAATCAAAGTGCTGATCTCGGACAACAATTCGTTCATCCGAGAAGGGATGAAACTCATTCTGTCGAGCTTCGAGGACCTCGAGGTCGTCGCCACCGCCCAGAACGTGGCTCAGGCGGTCAACTGTTGCCGCCGACACGAATTCGACTTCGCCATGCTAAGAAGAGCAACCGATCAAATTTACATTCCATTTGGAAATAGAGCCATAGCTGAAATCCCGCCATGGCTCTGTTTCGATTTTTTTCGGTTATTGTTCCCGCACCTGTTCAAGCTCGCCGGTCATTGTGGCCCATCCATTCTTGACGCCTTCAATCGCACGGGCATTTTCGAAACCGGTTTGTTCGAGATGAAGGTTAACCTTTCGTCTAGTAAAACACGTGGAGTGATTCAATTAAGCTCTTGAAACGGTCAGGCTTTAAGAGATAATAAATCCGTTTTCCCTCCCTGCACTCCTGTATAAAACCTGCCTCTTTCAATTCCTTCAAATGATACGACAACTTCGACGACGAAATATCGCCCAAGCCGATCTTAAGATCCTCCGGGCATATCGCATCCGCATAAGCCAAACAGACGGGAGACTGATGAATGTCTTGTCTTCCTTCTTTAAGAAGCTTCAGTATTTTCAGCCGTATCGGATCGCCGAGCACTTTGGCCGCTTGGGCTACCTCATTTTCATGATCATGTCTCATGAAATCATTATAACCGTTTTTTGTTGACATTTCAAATTAGTTTGAAATATAATGACTCTGCACATTTCAAAAATATTTGAATTATAGGAGTGATGTTTAGTGTCTACCGGTCAACAAACTCCGCTTTGCGCCTCTGCATCTGAATTGGCTGCCGTTAAGCAGCGGGGCATGGGATGGAGCTTGACACTGCTCGCTTTAGCCCAGCTTATATACGGGCTCGACCTCAATATCGTTTTCGTTGCTTTGCCTGAGATCGGCCATGGTCTTGGCTTCTCCGAACAGTCACTGCAATGGGTGGTCAGTGCCTACACTGTTTTCTGCGGGGGCTTCCTGCTTCTTGGAGGGCGTGCTGCCGATTTGCTCGGACAAAAACGAATGTTTATTTTCGCGTTGTTCCTCTACGCGCTTTCGTCTCTAATGGGAGGTTTGGCATGGGATCCGTTCGTCATCGTTATTGCCCGTGCCATCCAAGGCATAGGAGCGGCTTTCCTGTTTCCGTCCACGTTATCGCTGATCAATCGGCTGTTTGAGGAAGGTCCGCGTCGCAACCGCGCTCTTGCCGTATGGGGAGGTGCCGGCGCCAGCGGGCTGACGATCGGGTCAATCTTGGGGGGAGTGCTAACCAATTCGTTCGGCTGGGAAGCGGTCTTTTTGGTTAATGTTCCATTGGCGGGAATAGTTGCACTAGCTGCGTTGTTCGTTATTCCCCGCGACGAGCAACGGAATCAAAAGCGTCATTTTGATATACCTGGCGCTGCAACCGTAACCGCAGGCGCTACTCTTCTCGTATATGTTCTTGTTCAGGGGCCCGAATTCGGCTGGAATTCCAAGGAGATTATCATTAGTGCAGTACTTTCTCTTATCCTCTTGTCGCTCTTTGCCCTTATCGAAATACGCAGCAATGCACCTCTAATGTCGATCTATCTTTTCCGTAACCGCAGCTTGGTCGCCGGCATGGTCATCACATTCATCTACATGGGAACGTTCGGTGCTCTACCCTACTTCCTAACCACCTTATTTCAGAACGTGCACGGATACAGTGCTCTGCAAACCGGGCTTGCCTTCATCATTCCTTCATTGGCGATTGCAGCAGGCACTCAGCTGGGCGAACGTCTGGCGACCCGGTTGCAGGCACGAAGCACGTTGCTTATCGGCATGATTATCGGAATTGTCGGGACGATACTGATTCCGTTAGGGGCGTACACCAATAGCAGCTATGTGACGATCGTTCCGGGGCTCATTATTTCCGGCATCGACCAGGGCATCACATGGACCGGCATGTGGATCGCCGCTTCAAACGGCGTTGCCCCGGAGGATCAAGGCGTAGCGTCCGGGATCGCATCGACCACATTAAACATCGGTAATGCCATCGGGCTTGCCCTCTTGATTGCCATCGCCAACTCGGGCATGCAGGGAATGACCGGCGAAGCTCTGCGTGAAGCATTGGCTGAGGGTAATCGGACAGCTATTTTTCTGGCGGCGCTCGGCATCCTTCTCGGAGCGATCGTCGCCTTGTTTTTGCCTCGAAAGCGAAAAATATGACGGCTACCGCAGCTCAACAAAACCGGCCAAAACAACGTAAAATATTTACGGGGTTTTGGCCGGCTCAAAACAACCGTCACATCGATTGGGAACACTTATTTGATGGTATGAAGTCATAGTTAACGCTTCGCCTTGTAAAACTCATGATACAGCTTCATGAGCGCCCGCTTCTCGATGCGGGACACGTAGCTGCGGCTGATGCCGAGCTCCTTCGCGATTTCGCGCTGCGTCCGTTCCTCGCCGCCGTGGTCGAGGCCGAACCGGCCGCGGATGACCTCCTGCTCGCGCTCATCCAATATATCGAGATTACGGTAGATTTTGCTTTTCTCAATCTTCAGCTGCACTTTGTCCTCGACGTCGTCGGCTTCAGTCCCGAGAATATCGATCAAGGTGATTTCGTTGCCTTCCTTATCCGTTCCTATCGGATCGTGCAAAGAGACGTCCTTGCGCGTTTTTTTCAATGAACGCAAATGCATAAGTATTTCGTTCTCGATACACCTCGCCGCAAACGTCGCCAGCTTCGTCCCTTTGCCCGTCTGGAAGCTTTCGATCGCTTTGATGAGGCCGATGGTGCCGATGGAGATGAGATCCTCCAGGTCCTCGCCGGTGTTATCGAATTTTTTGAGGTTGTGAACACGAACCGATGTCATTCTCATGTTGAAGAAACTGTTGCCGTTTCAAATCGTCAAGGGCACCCACAGCCGTAACCTGCACTTCATTCCCGTCGTAACGGATAACGATCTCATCAACCAGTGTCTCTACAATATGTCGCTTCTCCTCAAGGGTAAGCTCGTGACCGGCGCTCTCGATGAAGTATCGGACAGCTTTGGAGACCTCTGCAATCCGATTGGCCGATATTTCCTTCTCCGCTTGTTCAGATAGCTGTCTTTCGTACCCGGCAAGCTCTTGCTCCAACGACTTTAGTCCGGCATTAATCTTTTGCATTTCAGTGAGCATTTCCTGCTCATCGATGACCTCCCGCTTGAACATGATTTTGATTTTTTCCTTTTCCTTCTCCTTCTGCTCCAGCTGACGTTTGATGTGGTCCGCGGCGGATTGAAGTTCCAGGTTAATTTCATTCGATTTGCTTTGCAGCCGCTCCATATAATCATCTGGATTAGACAGCGTCTCCAGAATCAGTTTCCAGACGTAATGGTCCAGCATATCGGCTCGTAACGTTTGAGTGGGGCACTTCTCAACTCCTTCACCATACTTCTTTGGGAAGAGGTTTGGACATCTGTAGCAGGTGTAACGGATCTTTTCTCCCGTTTCTTTATTTACCCGGCCTGTATAAGTAGTTGCTTGCCACATTCTTCCGCAATGGCCGCAGCGAATCATGGATTTTAACAAATACTCATACTTTACATTTCCTGAGCGTTTCATGTTTTTCTCTTTCTGCACCTGGGCTAATTCGAACAGTTGCGGGTCAATGATACTTGGCACGGTAACCTCGATCCAGTCCTTTTCCTCGCGAAAGGCATATGTTTTTTTCGGTGTACCGTTCTTGGTTTTCTCCCCGCGAATCTTTCGGGTTTCTCTACGATTGTAATAGAACTTGCCGATGTACACCTCAGAAGTAAGAACCCTTCTAATGGAACTGGCGCTCCAGTTCCTGCTTTCCCCTCGTTTGGGTACTGCCCCCAACGCATAGAGTCGATCCCCGATTTCACGAAGCGTATAGTTCTCATGAACATACCAGTGGTATATCTTCTGGACAAATTCGGCTTCCTGCGCATTGATAATCAAGGTATTTTCGTGAAGATCATATCCATAGGGAGCCACACGCATGGGCATGATCTTCTTATCTTTTTCCACCGCTTTGAGTCTTCCGCGTACCGTCCGCTTCTTGATTAAAGACAACTCGTATTGTGCTATGGAACTCATCAGGTTAAAGAAAAGCTGCCCTTCCGGCGTATTCCGGTATTCCGTGTCCACGAACACCAGCTCGATATTGCTCCGCTCCAGCTCACGGCAAAGGATTAATTTATCCGTCAAGTCCCTGGTCAACCGGTCGGGGTGGGTAACAATCAAGCGACGGACCAGCCCTTGCGCAACATCTTGTCTGAATTCATTCATGGCGGGCCGATCGATATCTTCACCTGTGAATCCTTCTTCGCGATAAACTTTGATCATGGATTCGGGAATTCCCAAGTCTTTCGCTTTCCGCATGCAAATCTCAATTTGTGCATCAAGGCTTGTGCCCTCTGATGCTTGCATGCCTGTAGAAACCCTTGGATATATGGCCGTATACATGGAGGTTCGCTCTTCTCCTTTCTTATCACTATCACTTTCCAGTATGGACAAAGAGAGAAACAAAAAAACCGGCTTATTCAGTCGGTTTCAAGATCAAACGCTTTAGGATGTAATCGATAACGGCATTTTTGGCCTCTGCAGCGGATAAGGTGTTTGAGACTTGAACTGAATCACTACATAAAGTATGAGGCACATATACGATTTTGATTGTCGGCATTCGCTCCATACTTTTCACCTCAATACACCTTATTCCGTCTGCGGTTTGTCCTATCACAAGCGCATGGTGTTTTGGATATACTTGAACTCCGTTTCCATGATTCGAACAATAGCCGATTCATGATCCGCCCCAATGAATGTCCAGTACCGGTGCCCAGGTACAACAGATTGGGTAATGAATCCTGACCATGTTAAGGACTTCGATTTTAGAGCGGACATGAGTTTGTCCAAACTTAATAGGTCATTTTGATATAGATCAACGACGATCACATCGGTTCGTGATTCTAGACGGATATAACATTCTTGATCCGTGTTTGTCTGGATGACATATCCTTTTACATCTCTATTACGATCTTCAGCCATTCTCAATAACGGAATCAGGTCTTCCATACAAGTTAAAGCTATCCCGCTAAAATCATAATTTTTGAAGTTCCATCGCTCTACAACAGACCCATCCTTATAAACCCAATCAAAAGGTACGCGGTGGATGATGCCAAATTGGGCTAGCAGCTCATTGGTAAATCTTCTTCTATATTTCACTGGATGATATAGGTCAGAAATCGTTGAAGAAGAATCCGAAAAATCCCCCAGCAAGAGTGTTCTTAGCTCCACTGTCCTTAAAGCAAAAGCCTGAATCAATGCTCTTCGACGATTAGGCAAGGAGAGCTTCCGCAGCAGAATACCAAAAGTTATTGGGTCAGTAGCTGCCAGTTCTTTCACCTCATACCAGTCTCGATCATGCCTGCTGATATAAGTGATTTCGTCTATTTCACCATGGATGAATTTTAAGGCTAGTTGAAGAAGGTCTTCCTTCAACCTAAGCTTTACACTCCATCAGCTTAATCCCGTATCAAAGCACTCATCATCAACTCTCCACAAATGGAGCAGATTCTTGTTTCTTTCGACCGAAATCCTCGCATAACCCGAAAACCCAACGAGCTTTTGCTCCATTTGTGGAGCAACCAGGACAGAAAACGAAAGCAAATGATACCTTTACATCAATGATGTGGACCATCGGGCCCCACCTCCTTTCTTAAGCAAAAGCTGCTGTCTGAACGGTCAAAGAAACAGAATCTGAGGGAGAGATGTAGATGGATAACGATCAGAATATTAAAGATATCGATATTTTGGGATTCATGTATTCGGATCATTGGAAGCAAAATGCGAAAACTATTGCAGAGATTGCTTCTTATGAGAACTCTACTTCGCAAGAATGTTTACAAACTGTCCCAACTGGCAATCATGATATCAAGAGCTTAAGTTGGGAGAAGGTGCTGTTGTTCTTGAATACCATGTATGCATTTCGTTGGCCTGAAGAGGATACGTCAATAAGTTCTCTAGGCTCGCATGGCTTGAATGAATGGCTTTTTAAAACCCAAATCCAAGGTCGAATTTTTACACCTGTAGTACTCGATTTCCTGGAAAAGGAAAAGTCACTCAAATCAACCAGCTATTTTTCTTTGATTCAATACGCACTAGAGCTCATTAATTTTTTCAAAACCCGCACTGGGCTTGATGCTCGATCCATTCAAGACAAGGAATTGACCAATAAAGATGACCTTATTAATTTCACGGAACAATCATACCCGGACTTTATTCAACGAGACATGATTCTTGCGATATCTAGAAAATTATTCTCGTATGAATTCGATCTAAAGAAACCTTGTGAGAGTCAGTCTCCAGAAGAAGCAACTCAAGTTATCCATCACCCTGCGATAAATGCGCACATCATCTATTTAATCCGATCAGGGGTGAAAGTTAAATCTGTTGCCAAGTACAAGTTCAGTTACACCATGTTTATGAATTGGCTCCATACCAATTACATCCAATTCCAGAGTAACTCGATCAACGACCTTCCTTTATCGATGGTTACGGAAGAGCTACTCATCGAATTCAGGCAGTACTTATTACGGCTGGCATCGAAAGGTGTCTATAGCAAACACACGGTTAGTGACCGTTTCTACGATATCCGATACTTATTGTCTAACCTTTTCAAGTTAGGCTGGCTCTCTAAAGACATTACTTTGGATGTCTCCGGAATCCCGTATGAGAAGTACCTTTATCGCGATTTACCGACCGATGCTGAACTTCAAAACTTTTACCAAACGATCCTACGTCATTCAGACCAGCCAATACTGGAGCTCGCAGCATTTGGGTTGATGCTCTTACTTGGGTTGCGGATACATGAGGTAGCAAGTATTCGTTATGAGGACCTCAATATAGAGAATAAAACCATCTCTGTCTTCGGCAAAAACGAGAAATCGGTCTTGCTCCCGTTACCTGAACCATTACAAAAGTATTTTCAATCTCTGATGGCAAGCCGTTCTCGTAATGACTATGTGTTCGGCGACAATATCCAAGCAATTATTCGCGAATTACGGGCACGCTACAGGCTCTATTCCTTTGTCGCTGGTTGGAATTATCCGGGAGGTCCCCATTTACTCCGGCATGCTTTCATAAGCAGGCTGTCGGAACGTTCGGATTGCCCGCCACAGTTACTGATGTATCTAGCAAGACATGACCGGCCAGAAAATACTGCACGATATGTTCATCGAAGTCCACATCAATTAACAGATGCCGTGAATAAAATCAACTACTGATAGGAGTTGTTCACATGCCAAAAGTAATCCGAGATACTAAGTACTCTGAACTCAAGGAACAATTAAACCAGTTGTTAAGTCATTATGGTCCAGAGAAAATGCGACAAGTTATGGAAACCTTTCCTGTCCAGACACAGACAAAACCTAATATGCCCCCGGCAGTGCGGAACGTTTCATTTCTCGAAGCCGTTGATGCTTTCTATCAAAGCAGCAAGTTTTCTGGTCTTAGCCGGACCACGCAAACAACGTATCGGTCAGAGATGAAACTTTTCCAGCAACATGTGAAGGAAAAGTTTGGCAACGATCCGCAGTTTGAAAAGGTATCAAACGGCGAATTCTTGTCCGACTATATTAAGCTTAATGAGGATCCTAATACAAAAGCCAAGAAGTCTTCCTTTCTTCGCACCTTCATAAAGACCACATACAAAATATTTTATGGCCATCAGGATCTCGGGGACTTGAAGACTATACTACGCGTTCGATGGTCAAACGATGACGCACCAAAAGCCTTTACTAAAGTGCAGATCGCGGAAATCTTGCAGATCGCTCAATCTCGTAACCACGATAGCCTTTACACTGCAATTATCTGGACTTTCCTTGGGAGTGGAATTCGCATAAACGAGCTCTGCCATCTAAGAATCGGTGATATCACTCCTGATACTCAAACAATCAAGGTAACACCCAAAGGGGCTGAGAATACCAAGAAAGTCCGAAAAATCAACGAGCTCGCCTTAATGATGCTCACAGATTTTATAGAGAAAGAATACAGTCGCGCTCGCGAGGTGATGCCAGATTCCGATTATCAAAGGCTCTATATCTTTTCAAGCACTGCCGGGGATAAACCCATCACATCTAGAGCCATTCAGCAATTTATAAAACGTATTATTCGCGAGTCTCAGTCGATAAAGGAGGAAGACAAAGATCGTTTAGGTCCTCACTCTTTTCGTCATTCTTTTGCCGTTCAAGGCCTTGAAGCAGGGATCGATATATACACCCTCTCGAAGCTTTTAGGACACGAATCGATCGACAGCACAATGAAATACTTGCGGCTATTCGATGATCAGCTTCGAGACGCCATTAACAAGCACCCATTTGCTCAAGAAGTCATGAAGCAAATTAAGGAAAGGCTGGAGAAAAAATGAGCCACTTATTATTGGACTCTCCATACTATGCCAATTGGAAGAAACATACCCATCTTAAAGAATCGGCAAAATACACTTATAGCCGTCAATTCCTCAAATTTGAGCACTACCTTAGTCAGGATTACGATGGAGAACTGGATTTCGATAAATTTTACTACGACACGGAATCCGAGACCTATCGTCCTATTGATGCTAATTGCATCGATGGTTATATTGAGTTCTTGAAGCAAAGATATCAGGCCTCAAAGAATACCATTTTCAATAACATAGTTTATCTGAAGCACTTTTTCACATTACTCCATGGCCTTGGTATGGTTAAGCAAAACCCCATGAAAAATTTCCCAAACCCTTATTACGAAAGACGAATTATTGATCGTTCTCTTTCGCTCGAAGAGTGTCAGAAATTATTTCAAGTGGCTATTAAAGCCGACCCATTTGTCCGGAAGTACTTCACCCTATTTTTGCTAATGACTACGACCGCTCTTCGAAACAGGGAGATCATACAGTTAACGCTTGAACAGATTGATTTTGAGCGCAGGGTTATTATAGTGAATAAAGGACAGAAAACCATATCCGAAGTCGTTTACATGCCCGATTCCCTCGTTGAAGAGTTGGAACGTTATTTGAATCATCCTTCTATACAAGAATGGCTGAAATCCGGCCATCCAGAGGTTTTCTTCGAGAATAATCGTCCCTTAACCAAGGAAGCGTTAAACCGGATCATTAAGGCGTTTTGTCGGGAAGCCGGAATACTAAAGAAAGTCACAGCCCATAGTTTCCGGCATACAACGGCATACTTGATGCAAAAAAGTGGAATTGACATCATCGCCATTAAGCGCCAACTACGCCATAAGCAGCTGTCGACAACTTTGCGATATGTTCCTCCAGTTGACGCTGCCAAGCTGTTGAACGACGCGTGCTCAACTCTAATTGAATAACAACAAAAAGAACCCGAAGAAAGCAAAGAAAACATGCTTTCATTCGGGTTCATTTATTTGAACAATTATAGTACACAAAGACAGACTAGTCCTGTGGTGTAATTAATCTCCATAAAGGGAATTGGATACCGTTAAGCTCACGGCTCGTGGATAGGTATCAATCAGCTGTCCCGCGAGGACATGATTTGGGCCAGAGGATGGCAACTCATTAGGCTTCCGTTGGGAACGAGTCTGTCAAGAATTTTGTGTAAACTCGGTTATGCCAAAGTTTGGTGCCGGACTTGACATGG